>JBDTSU010000016.1:0-22347 GCA_039930965.1 Betaproteobacteria bacterium | reverse complement strand
CACGCCGAGTGCCACCTTGGACCAGATGCCGAGGCCGAACCAGACCATGAAGATCGGCGCCAGGATCACGCGTGGCATGGCGTTCATGGCCTTGATATAGGGATCGAGAATGGCCGAGGCCGTATTCGACAACCCGAGCCACAGGCCGATGCCGAGACCCAGCAAGGTGCCGATGATGAAGGCCAGCGCCGTCTCCTGCAGCGTCACCCACAGATGCGCGTAGATTTCACCTTCCGTAAACCAGACGAAGATCACCTTGAAAATCTTCAGGGGCTCGCCGAAAAAGAAGGAGGCCTTGTTCTCATTGTCGAAGAACAGCGGCGGCAGCAGGCCGGGAACGGTGAGCAGGTGCCAGACCGCGAAGAGAACGATGAGCAGGCCGACTTGCCAGAGCCAAATTGGGACTTTCTTCATAGCCCGGCGCCCGGTCTGTCTTTGTGCAAAATCGAAAGCAGTTTTTCGACTACTGCTTCCATGTTGCTGACCACTTCGTTATTCCAGAAGCGAATGACGCGAAAACCCCGCCTCACAAGCCATTCGGTTCGCGCTTGGTCATAACCAGCCTGTTCCGAATGTTGTCCGCCATCGAGTTCGATGATAAGTGCCGCGCCTTCGCAGAGAAAATCGACGATGTAAGCGCCGATCGGAACTTGTCGTCGAAATTTGTGCCCTAGAAGACGGCGATTGCGTAACTGTTGCCAGAGCAGGTTCTCCGCATCGGTACTTTTTCGGCGCAATGATCGAGCACGGGCCTTCAGCAACGACTGTTGCCCCTCATCCCAACCCTTCTCCCAAGGGAGAAGGGCTTGTTCGTGACCATTTGCAGAGTCTTTACTCGGCTGACGCTTTGGCCCTTCTCCCTCGGGAGAAGGGTTGGGATGAGGGGTCCGCCCCCGCGTCGCGACGACGGCTTTTCTCATGCCGCCACCTTGTTGCGCGTCTGCGCATAGCCTTTCAGCACTTCCGCTTTCATGGCATGCCAGATCTTTTCGTGCAACTCGAGAAAATGCGGCGTCATGCGGATTTCCGCGACGTCGCGCGGCCGCGGAAGATCGATCGGGAATTCGCCGATCGGATGTGTCGCCGGCCCGGCAGCCAACACGATCACGCGATCGGACATGGAAATCGCCTCTTCCAGGTCGTGGGTGATGAACACCACCGACTTCCGGTTCGCGCTCCATAGTTCCAGCAGTTCGTTTTCCATCAATTGCCGCGTCTGGATGTCGAGTGCGGAGAACGGTTCATCCATCAGCATGATCTTCGGGTCGAGGATCAGCATCTGCGCCAGCGCGCAGCGCTTGCGCATGCCGCCCGAAAGCTCGTGGGGATAACGATGGCCGAACCCGGCGAGGCCGACACGTTCGAGCCACGCTTCACCCTGGCGCTTCGCATCGGTCGCCTCGACGCCGCGAAACTGCAGGCCGGCGGTCACGTTGTCCCGCGCCGAGCGCCACGGCATCAGCGACTCGGCCTGGAACATGTATCCCGCCCGGGCGTTCAGGCCGGCGAGGGGTTCACCGAATACCTGTACCACGCCCGACGATGCCTTCATCAGGCCCGCGCCGATATTGAGCAGCGTCGATTTCCCGCAGCCGGTCGGGCCGACCACCGAGACGAATTCGCCGTCGGCAATGCCGAGGGTGGTGTCCTTGACCGCGCAGTAACCCGGTCCGCCGGATTTGCCGGAAAATGTGACGCTGATGTTGTCAAAAAGCAGCGCGGGGGTGTTCATCGCGTCTCAGTGCTTCAGGGTCGCAAACCAGATGCCGGCGCCGATCAGCACCATCCCGGCCGCGCGGTTCTGAATCTGGATGGCCTTGCCGTGCGGCAGCAGGCGGGCGCTCTTGTCGGCGGCCCAGCCATAGAACCCCAGCACCAGCCATTCGATGGCGATGACCATCGAACCCAGGATGAAAAACTGCAGGCCGACATTGCCCGCCGGCACGTTGACAAACTGCGGCAGCAGCGCACCGAAGAACAGCATGGCTTTCGGGTTGGAAATCTGGGTGATGAATGCCATCGAAAACAGTCTGGTTGCATCACCGCCTGCCGATCCAGCTGGCGGCCGCGCCACCGGGCGGGCATCGGCAAGCGGTTCTTTCGACGGCGCATCGGCGTAGCCCGCCTTCAGCAGCATGACGCCGACAAACAACAGGTACGCCACGCCGAACCACTTCACGATCTCGAACAGTTGCGCGTTGGCCAGCAGAATGGCGGCGAGGCCGACGGCGGAGGCCGTGACCATGATGACATTGGCGGTACACACACCCGCCGTGCCGGCAAGGCTCTTCTGCCAGCCGAAGCGCATGGCCTGCGAGATGACCAGCATGGCCGTAGGCCCGGGAATGGCGGCCGCGAGCGTCTGGGCGAACAGAAATGCGAGGGCGGTAGTCAGCGTCATGCGGTCCGGTTCCCGGCATTGCCACTTTGCACATTTCGCATCGAGATCCTTCGGCGCGCGACGCGCTTCTTCAGGATGACCACGACGGCGCCGGGCGCCGCCATGTTCACTTGTACTTCGCGCCGGCCTTTGCCGCAAACGAATTGTCGAAGGTGGCCGCCAGATTGATGCTGCTGCCGGCCGCGATCACCGACGGTTCAAACTGCTTCAGCACGTTGTATACATTCTGCGCGGCCTTCATGCTCATCTGGCCATCGAGCGAATAGCCGACCATGTTCTTCAGCAGCGCGGCCTTGTAGACTGAGCGATTGCCCGCCAGGTAGCCTTCCGGCACCACCGCCATGATCTGCTCGGGGGTCGCCTTGGCGATCCAGCGGTTGGCGCGCACCATTGCATTCACCACCGCCTGCGTGGTGTTCGGATTCTTCTTCACAAAATCTTCATTGGTGTAGATGCAGGATGCCAGGTAATCGCCGCCGTAGATGTCCTTCATGCCTTTTTCGGTGCGGCTGTCCGCCACCGCGACGAATTTGCCGCTGGCCTCCAGCGTGCTGATGACGGGATCGAGATTGGACAAGGCATCGATTTCGCCCTTATCCATCGCGGCCACCGCGCCGGCGCCGGCGCCGACGCCGACGATGGACACCTCATTGGGCTTCAGGCCATCCTTGGCGAGCAGGTTGTTGACGAACATATTGGTCGATGAACCCGGCGCGGTGACACCGATCTTGAGCCCCTTCAGGTCCCGGGGCGATTTGTATTTCGCCGCCTTGTCCCGGGGCATCACCAGCACAATCGAAGAATAGCTCGCCTGCAACACGACGGCGCGTATCGGCTGTTTCTTGGCCTGCATGTTGATGGTGTGTTCGAAGGCACCCGACACCATGTCGGCACTGCCGCCCACCAGCGCCTGCAAGGCCTTGGCGCCGCCGGCGAAATCGGGGATTTCCACCTCCAGGCCCTCATCCCTGAAGTAGCCCTGGCGCTCGGCAATGGTGAGCGGCAGGTAATAGAAGAGGCTCTTGCCGCCCACCGCGATCGTGATTTTTTTCTTTTCCAATGCCTGTGCGCCTGCATTGCCCATTGCCAGGGTGACTACCAGTATCCATACCGCACCCAGAAGTTTCTTCAACATGATCTCTCCTCGTTTTTATGACCGCTGAAACTAGAACCTGAATCCGACTTTTGCCGACAGGCTTGTGTTATCACCCATTTTTTCCGCTTCCACCGCGACATTGGTCAAGAGGAAATTGGCATTGACGCCGACAAACACGCGCGATTTGTTGAATTTCTCTTCACGCAACCCGGCCACATCGGCTTTGCTCTGCGTGCGCACACTGCCCGCGCCGATATAGGGCGTGACGAAAGTGAGTTTCTTCGACAGCATGGCGTCGAGTGCCACCGTCGAGAGCTCGATATGACTCACGCCGGACAGTTTGGTGCCGGACAGCCGCACGGCAAATGCCGGTGTGGCGAGCCCATCGTCGAGCAGCGCATAGCGCAATTCTCCACCAACTAACGAACCGTCGACGCCGGACACGGTGCTCACGAACGCGCCGATATCGAGTCCGAATGGCAGGCCCTTGGTGATGTGCAGCTTGGGAACAAATAGATTGTCGAGGTCACCGGCACCCGCCTGGCGAAAAATGGCGGTGCTTTCCAGCTGCGTCTGCGTCAACTCCAGTCCCACATCGAAGCCGAGCGAGCCTAACGGCGCGGCAGGCGTTACGCCTTTGTACGAGGCCGCGGCGCCAAGGTCGGTGGAAATCTTCAGGAACTGGTTTTGAGAAAGGGTACCGAGCTGGTCGAGATTGCCGGCAACGGCGTGGAGGGAAAGCAAACCGGTGGTTACGGCGACAGCAAATTTCAGACGAGTCATTCCATTCCTTTGGATCAATGTGGGATTACTGGGTATAAAGTTTGTCGGGTACGGCATGCAAATGCAGCGTCTTGCCGGCGCGCATCACCTGCCCGGCGACATCGTGTCCCACCACCATCGGCATCTTCACCGCGGCAGCGAGCAACATATCCAGGTCGACGCCGGTGTCATAACCCATGTCTTCCAGCATGTTCACCATGTCCTCGGTGCAGATATTGCCGGTGGCGCCGGGAGCAAACGGGCACCCACCCAGGCCAGCCAGTGATCCATCGTAATGGACGATACCCGCGCGAATGCCGGCCACCACGTTGGCCAGACCCATGCCGCGGGTATTGTGAAAATGCAGCGTAAGTTCAACCTTGCCACATTGTTCAACGGCCGCCCTTCCCATGCGCTCCACTTGGGCTGGATTGGCCATGCCGGTGGTATCGCCGAAACTCACCCCATCAAAACCCATGTCCACATAACGATTGGCAAAGGCCAGCACCCGCTCTTCCGGCACATAGCCTTCAAACGGACAGCCGAACGAAGTCGACACGGTGCCGTTGATACGGATGCCGGCGTCCTTGGCCAGCTTCACCATCACGGCGAAATCCGCGAACGACTCCTCGCAGCTGCGATTAACGTTGGCACGGTTGTGCGTTTCCGAGGCCGACATGACGACATTGATTTCGTCGACCTTTCCCTGTGAATGATGCGTGGCCACCGCGCGCTCCATGCCCTTCAGGTTCGGTACCAGCACGCTGTACACCACACCCGGAACGCGTTTGATATTCGCCAGCACCTCGACCGCGTCAGCCATGTTCGGCACCATCTTCGGATGCACGAACGAGGTCACTTCAATTTTGGCGATGCCGGTATCGGAAAGTGAATCGATCAGGGCGATCTTGGTTTCGGTCGGGATGAAGTTCTTCTCGATCTGGAAACCGTCGCGTACCGCGACGTCGTTGATGTAGATGCGCTGCTTCATCAGATAATTCCCCGCATGCGTAAATTAGCCTGGGCGTCCGCGTCGTAGCCGATTTCACTCAACACGGCCGCCGTATGTTCACCCAGTTTCGGGCCAATCCATTTGGTGCCGCCCGGTGTATCCGAGAGCTTGGGTACGATGCCCGGCAACCACACTTCTCCTGCGGCATTATCCCCAAGTTTGTGTTTTTCGATCATGCCACGCGCCTGGTACTGCATGTCGGCTGCGATATCCGCGATCGAGTAAATTTTGCCCGAAGGCACGTCGGCTTTTTCCAGCACGGCCAGCACCTCATCAAGCGTATGGGCGCCGGTCCACGCGCCGATAGCGGCATCGAGTTCTTCGGTGCGCGCGGTCCGTCCCGCGTTATCCGCCAGCGCGACATCATTTCCCAGGTCCGGGCGGCCGATGGCCAGCATCATGCGCTTGAAGATGGAATCGCCGTTGGCGCCGATCACCACATACTGTCGGTCGACGCATTGATAGGTGTTCGACGGAACGATCCCCGGCAGGCTCGCGCCGCTGCGTTCGCGCACGAAGCCGGTCATGGCGAATTCCGGCAGCATCGACTCCATCATCGAAAACACCGCCTCGTAGAGCGCCACATCGACCACCTGGCCGCGGCCGGTTTTATGGCGATGATGCAGGGCCATCAGCGCACCCATCGCGCCATACATCGCCGCCAGCGAATCGCCGATGGAAATGCCGACGCGCACCGGCGCCCGATCCGGATAGCCGGTGAGGTAGCGCATGCCGCCCATCGATTCGCCGATGGCGCCAAAGCCGACGCGGTCCTTGTACGGCCCGGTCTGGCCAAAGCCCGACAGCCGCACCATGATCAGCTTCGGGTTTTCCTTCGCCAATGTCTCGTAATCAAGGTGCCACTTCTCCAGCGTGCCCGGCCGAAAATTCTCGACGATGATGTCGGCCTGCAGGGCCAGTTTGCGGACGATTTCCTGGCCTTCCTGCTCGCGCAGGTTGACCGTCACCGATTTTTTGTTGCGCGCCTGCGCGTACCACCAGAGACTGGTGCCCTCATGCAGCTTGCGCCATTTGCGCAATGGGTCGCCGCCCTCGCCACGCGCATTTTGGGGGGTCTCGATCTTGATGACCTCGGCGCCGAATTCCGCCAGCAGCCGGCCGCAGAAAGGCCCGGCGATCAGCGTACCCATCTCCAGCACTTTCAATCCTTCCAGCGGCATCGGCTTCATAGGGTTTTCCGTCGGGCGACCAAGCAATGATAAATCTCCGCTGCAAGCGTAGCATGGCGGAATTCCCGGCAGCGCCGGACCCTTCCTGGAGACCGCATGGCGGACAGCGCAGAAGTGCAGATTGAATATGTCGGTTTCTGGGCGCGGGTGCTGGCGGCGGTTGTCGACAGCATCTGCGCACTGATGATCATCGTGCCGGTGATCGTGTGGGTCTACGGACCCGGGTACCTGTCCCAGATCGAGGGCAAGCTGGTCGCCGGGCCGGTGGATTTTCTGGTGCAATACCTGTTGCCGGCCGTGGCCGTCGTCCTGTTCTGGCTCGCGCGCGGTGCGACGCCGGGAAAGATGGTGATTGGCGCCCGCATCGTCGATGCCGACACGTTGGGCGATCTCGGCACCGGCCAGGCCATCCTGCGCTATATCGGCTATTACATTTCAATGATTCCGCTGTGCCTGGGCCTGATCTGGGTGGGAATTGACGCCCGCAAGCAAGGCTGGCACGACAAGATTGCCGGCACCCTGGTCATTAAGGCGCGTTAAGGCGTTTAAGGACTTAACGCAACCACCTATGCGCCGAGGTCGTCCAGGATCGGGCAGTCTGGCCGCTGATCGCCGTGGCAGCAATCCACCAGCCGGGTCAGCGCCATGCGCATCGCCTGCATTTCGGCGATGCGTGCGTCGAGATCGGCGATGTGTTTCAGCGCGAGTTTTTTCACGTCCGCGCTTGCGCGGCGCCGGTTTTGCCAGAGGCCCAGCAGCAAGCCGATCTCCTTGATGGTGAAGCCCAAGTCGCGTGAACGGCGAATGAACTGCAGGGTGTGGATATCGGTGTCGCGGTAAATACGGTAGCCGGCGCGGGTGCGCCCCACCCTGTGAACAAGGCCGATGTCTTCGTAGTGGCGGATCATCTTCGCCGATACGCCCGAGCGCCTTGCCGCGTGGCCGATATTGGTCAGGCCCTCGCCTTTCGCTTCGCCCAGTTCGGCGAATTTCGTGGTTGCGCGCATGGCTGTCACCTTTTTCACTTTACTTCACTGCACCGCACGGTTCACTTCCCGGGCCGCCAGCGTTTCAGCAGCAATGCGTTCGACACCACGCTGACGCTGGAGAACGCCATGGCGGCGCCGGCGATCATCGGATTCAGCAGCCCCAGCGCCGCCGCCGGAATCCCGACCGCATTGTAGAAGAACGCCCAGAACAGGTTCTGGCGAATCTTGCGGTAGGTCCGGCGCGAGATCGCCAGCGCATCGGCGACCAGCGCCGGATCGCCGCGCATCAGCGTGATGCCGGCCGCGTGCATCGCCACGTCGGTGCCGGTTGACATCGCGATGCCGATATCGGCGGCCGCAAGCGCCGGTGCGTCGTTGATGCCATCACCGACCATCGCCACCAGGCGTCCGCCTGCCTTGAGTTCACCGATGATGCGCGCCTTGTCGGCCGGCAGCACCTCGGCACGCACGTCGTCGATTCCCAGTTCCCGTGCCACCGCGTCGGCGCTGCCACGGTTGTCGCCGCTGATCAGTGCCGTCTTCAGGCCGAGGGCGTGCAGCCGGTCGATCGCCTGGCGCGCGGTCGGCTTGAGCGTATCGCCGAACCCGAGCAACCCCACAATTGCCGCGGCATCGGCGTCGATCAGCCATGACACCGTGCGGCCATCACGCTGCAGTTGCGCAGATGGTTCGACCAGCATTGCCGGCACCGGCAACTTGAGGTCGCTGACATGCCGGGTGCTGACGATGGCCCGCGTGCGACCGTCCACCGTCGCCTGGACGCCGCGGCCCGGCAGGGCTTTCGCGTTCTGCGTCTCGGGAATATCGATGCCCTCGCGTTTAACCGCATCCATTACCGCCCGCGCCAGCGGGTGATCGCTGTTACGCTGGATGGCCCCGGCGAGTCTCAACAGTTCGCGCCCGCCTTCCTCCCCGGGTGACGCGGCCATATGCATAATGAGTGTCGGTTTGCCTTCCGTGAGCGTGCCGGTCTTGTCGAACGCCACCATGCCGACACGGTGGGCGGTTTCCAGCGCCACGGCGTCCTTGATGAGGATGCCGTAACGCGCCGCCACCCCCGTACCGGCCATGATGGCCGTGGGGGTCGCCAGGCCGAGTGCGCAGGGGCAGGCGATCACCAGAACGGCCACCGCATTCAGCAGGCCCTGTGTCCAGTCGCCATTGGCGGCCCACCAGCCGGCGAAAGTCAGCGCGGCCGCCACCAGCACCACCGGCACGAACACCGCGCTGACACGATCAACCAGACGCTGAATTGGCGCCTTCCCGGCCTGCGCGGATTCGACCATGCGGATGATGCGGGACAGCGTGCTCTCGGCGCCAACCACCAGCGTTTTCACCACCAGCAGGCCTTCGCCGTTGATCGCGCCACCGGTCACCCGGTCGCCCACCTGCCGGGCCACCGGCAGGCTCTCGCCGGTGATGAGGGACTCATCCACATGCGATGCACCCTCGACCACCTCACCGTCAACGGCCACGCGCTCACCGGGACGCACCAGCACCAGGTCGCCTGGCCGCACCGATTCCACCGGCACCTCAATCTCCGCACCGTTGCGACGCACCCATGCCCGCTCGGGACGCAAGGCCTGCAGCGCCCGAATGGCCTCGGTGGTCTGGCGCTTGGCGCGCGCTTCCAGCCACTTTCCCAGCAACACCAGCGTGATGACTACGGCCGAGGCTTCGAAGTACAGGTGCGGCATGGCGCCCGGCGCGGCGCTCAGCCATTGGTACAGGCTCAGACCGTACGCGGCAGAGGTTCCCAGCGCGACCAGCAAATCCATGTTGCCGGATCCCGCCCGCAGCGCATTCCAGCCGGCACGATAAAAGCGCGCACCGAGATAGAACTGTACCGGCGTGGCCAGCAACCATTGCAGCCAGGCCGGCAGCATCAGGTGCGCTCCGGCAATGTCAGTGAGCATCGGCACCACCAGCGGCGCCGTCAGGATGGCCGCCGCGATGACGTGCAGACCTTCGCGACGCGACCTTGCCGGCGGAGGGGTGTCGGCTCCGGTCCGCAGCGAGGCCTCGTATCCCGCACGCTGCACTGCCGCGATGATCTGCCCGGCGCTCACGACACCCGATATCAGTTGCACGGTGGCCTGCTCGGTGGCGAGGTTGACCGTGGCTTTCACGACACCGGGCAGTTTGCCGATGGCCCGCTCGACGCGGCCCGCGCAGGACGCACAGGTCATGCCGCCGATGACGAATTCAAGCGTCTCATGCGCCACGCCGTAACCCGCCCGCTCGATGGCCAGGACCGCGCCGCCGATGTCGATATCTGCCGGCGCGCGCAGCGTCACTTTCTCGGTGGCCAGGTTGACGCTCGCGCGCTCGATGCCGGGCAGCCGCGACAGCGCGGCCTCCACGCGGCTCGCGCACGACGCGCAGGTCATGCCGGTGATCGACAGATCAACCGACGCAGCGGTGACTTCAGCGGCAGGCATGGCGGGGTATGGCGCGGACGAGTCGCCGGGCCGGCTCAGAGGTTTACCTGCGGATGGTAGCCGGCATTGGCGATGGCCGCGACCACGGCCTCGGTATCGATCGGGCTGTCAATCCTGACCCGCTTGGTCTCGACATTGGCATCGACTGCGGCGTTCGGGTCCAGGCCCTTGACCACCCGGGTAATACTGGCCACGCAGCCGCCGCAAGTCATGTCGTTAATCGTCAGTTCAATCATGGAATGCTCCTGGTCTTTGGGGGAAAGCACACACAATAAACCTTCCCATGATGGGAAGGTCAAGCTTTTTTCCGGCGCTGGCCGGCGCGATGGTGAATCGGTCCGAAAGCGCGGCGCCCACCACAGGGCGTCGCTACATCCGACTGATATCACCGGCGAACGCATCGACCTGTACCCAGTCGGTAAAATCGATCACGTCGTGCCGGCCGGTGGGGCCGCCGGTCAGCCACATGATGAAGCGAATGATCTGGCGGTCGAAGAAACCGTAACGGGGATAGTCGATCTTTCCGGCGAACACGGCGAGCAGCGCCGGCCGCCACGAAAGCCGCTTCATCAGCTTGATCAGGTACGGATTGGTATCGGGTCGGTTTTTCTCCGGTTTGCGGGCCACCAGATTGACGGTAAAGAACGCGCATGGGCGCGCGCCCAGGACCGGTCCGTTGTGCTGCAGGAACTCGACCAGTTCCGGGCGGTGCTTGCCGTATCGAATGCTGGCGCCGACGACAATCCTGGCGAATGCCGTCAGGTCGAGACCCGCGCTGTCCGCCAGCGCGACCAGCGTGACGGCGTGATCATGCGATTCCAGCACGGCCTGCAGGCGCCGGCAGATCTTCAGGGTATGGCCATCCGTGGTGGAGTAAATGATCAGGGTCTTCATCGGGATCGACAGCGCGCCGCAAACGAGTGGGAAGGGTCGCCGTCGCGTCCGCGGCGGACCGTCACATGATGAACCAAACCGACGGGCTTTTTTTGAGCCTGATCAAATCCGCGCCCGCAGGACAGGCGGCACCGGCCGCTTTCCACAATCTGGCGTGCCTTTGATACGAATCAAAAACCGCCGGGTCAAAGGGGATGAAAGTATCCGTCAGCGCGTGTCGAAGTCACGATAGGCGGGCTATTCCGCCGAAAGGAAGTCCTGGCCGCAACCTGTTTCGATCGCGTTGAATCCTGCTGCCCACTGTGGAGGTTTCACCATGAACAACAATTCAGGTACAGATGCACGACCGGCCGGCTTCCCGGCGGGCGCCTTCATCGCGGCTGCCTTCGCCCTGCTCGCGGTGATCGCCGCGTCGGCACCGGCCGCCGCGGCCAGTGGCGAACGCAGCGGCAAGGACGTGGTTCAGGCGACTTGCGGTGCGTGTCACACCACCGGCAAGGATGGGGCGCCTAAAATCGGCGACCAGAAGGCCTGGGGCAAGCTTACCGCGCTGGGACTGACCGGCCTGACCAAGGTCGCGCTTTCTGGCATCCGGAAAATGCCGGCGCACGGCGGCAGTCCCGACGCAAGCGACCTCGAGATCAGCCGCGCCATTACCTACATGGTCAACCGGTCCGGCGGAAAGTGGATCGAGCCCGTCGGCGGGGCGGCGCCACCGGCCAGGATCGAAGAGCACAAGGAGCGCACCGGTCAGCAAATAGTCCACATTCAGTGCGACAAGTGCCACCACGATGGCATTGCCGGCGCACCGATGATCGGCGATCGCACCGCATGGGTCCAGCGCCTGAAGCGCGGCATGGACGAAGTCGTCCGCTCCGCGTTCAACGGCCACGGGCCGATGCCCGCGCGCGGCGGCATGGCGGACATCACGGTCAACGAAATGCGCAATGCAATCACTTATATGTTCAACCCGGCCAGCGCGACGCTGGTAGCGCCGGTCGCGCTGCCGGTCGCGCCCCGGGACCCCTTCCACAAGATCGTCGGCAATACCGAAATATTTTTCGGCATCACGTCGGCGGATTCGATTCGCACCGCGCAGAAGAACCGCCGCATGACCTCCATTGCCGACGTTCCCGACGGGGCTGACTACTACCACGTCAACGTATCGTTGCGCGAGCGCACCACCCAGGTGCTGGTCACCAATGCGCAGGTCGAGGCGCGCGTCGAGGATCCGGCGCAACGCGGCGAATCGAAGCCCCTCGACATCATGGCAATCAACAAAGGAATCAGCTACGGCGGCTTTTTCCAGTTGGCGACCAAGGGACGTTACCTCATCACGGTCAAGGTCCAGCGTCCTGATGCTCTCCAGCCCGCCGAGGCACGCTTCGAATACGTTCGCAACTGAGATTTGAATCCAGGCGACGCCGGAGTGACGGGCTCGTCCCGCGCGCAAACTCCAATACGGGCGCGCCTTTCGGGACCTTTCCGGCCTGGGAGGCGCGCCAAATGGCGATCCGCATGTTGGGGTACTTCTAAAAACCCTGTCGTACCGGCGACAGAAATTTGAGGTTTCGAGAAGTTTCCGTTGGCGATTGGTTGCGGGCGCGTGCCTCAGAACCTGCCGTTGAGCGCCAGCAACGCAACATTCAGCACGCTCGCAAAGGCGACCCATGCCAGATAGGGTGCCAGCAGCCACGCCGCGACTTTGTCGAGGGGATGGAAACGCTGGATCGTCACGATGATGGCGAACGCCAGCAGGACAATGACCAGCACGCCGCCCGCCAGTGATTGCGCGCCAAAGAATACCGGCGTCCATGCAGCATTCAGCGCCAGCTGCACACCGAATTGACGCAGCGCCTGGCTGCGAGCCGCCGTCGCCGGCCGACAGCCGATGCGCCACGCCGCCACCGCCATCGCGACGTATAGCAGCGTCCATACCGGCGCGAACAGCCACGCGGGCGGATTGAACGACGGCTTGTCGAGCGCCGCATACCAGGCACCCGGCTTGAAGAGTAGCCCGGTGACGATTCCCACCGCGACGCACAGTCCGATCCACGCCGCCAGCGCGAGCCAGCGGCGTGCATCTGGGCGGGCCACTGTGCTCATCATCGCCGCGCCAGAAACTCCGCGACGGCCTCCCAGCCGGGCGTGTGATCGGCAAATTTCTTGATGATGATCAGCAGCGGTACCGCCAGCAGCATCCCGCCCACACCCCATAGCCAGCCCCAGAACAGGAGGGCGACAAACACGATGGTGTGATTGAGTTCCAGGCGCTTGCCGACCAGCACCGGATTGATCAACTGCCCCTCGACAAAGGTGATGCTGACAAAACTGGCCACCAGCAGCAGCGCCTGGCTGAAGGACTCCGTGAAGGCCATCCCCGCCAGCAGCATCAGCACCGCGCTGACCGCGGCACCGATGTAGGGCACGAAGTTCAGCAGCGCCACCAGCGCGCCCCAGAACCACGGCAACGGCAGGCCGAATGCCCAGGTCAGCAGCGTGACGGAAATGCCCAGCCCGGTATTGATCATGGTCACGCTGGCGAAATAGGTCGCAACTTCCTGTTGCACGGTGCGCACCACTTTCACCGCGCGAACCTTGTCGCGAATGGTCGGCAGGATGCGCACCAGCTTGGTCAGGAACAGGTCGCCGGACGACAGCAGAAAGAACGCCAGCAGGCACGCGCTGATGACGGACAGGACGAAGCCCGGCGCCCCCTTCAGGAATATGCCGGTCAGGGTAATGCCCTGCGCAGTAGCCTGGCTGGTCAGCTCCGCGCTGTTGCGGGGAGTCAGCCAGTTGCCCAGTCGAAAGCTGCGGACCCAGTCGAGCAGGTGTCCGAGCAATGTCTGCACCTGCACCGGCAATTCCGACAGAACTTCGCGCGCCGGCAGCACCAGCAACTCGATACCCAGCGCCAGTACGCCCAGCGCGGCCAGCATGACCAGCGCTGCGCCGAGCGGCTCGGGAATATGCAGGCGCGACAGCCTCTCGACCACCGGCGCCAGCACGACGGCCAGGATCATGCCGAACAGGATCGGCATCAGTATCGCGCGACCAAAATAGAGTGCGGTGATCACCGCCAGCGCAAACAGACCGACCATGGGCAGCGTGCCGCGCGAGCGGCTGCGGACGAGAATGACCGGCGGCGTGTCGCTCGCGCTGGCGGCCGCGTCGGCCGGCGACGCCGGCGGCTCCATCACCTTCGCGACCGCTGCGGCAGGATCGCCAGGCGACCGCGCGAGCGATTGCGCCGGCTTGATGCCGGCACCTTCGATGGAGGGAACAGGAACCGTGCCGGTCAGATCAGCGCCCGGCATCGAGCAAGCCCGCCAGGTCGTCGGCATGTTCCTCCTCGACCGCCAGGATCGACTCGAGCATGCGCCGCGTGGTCGTGTCGTCGTTGCCGATGACGGTGATCATTTCCTTGTAGCTATCAATGGCGATGCGTTCGGCGATCAGGTCTTCCTTGACCATGTCGATCAACGAATTGCCCGGCACGTATTCGGCATGGCTGCGCGCGGTCAGGGTATCGGGCGAAAAGTCCGGTTCGCCGCCCAATTGCACAATGCGCGCGGCCAGCTGGTCGGCGTGTTCCTGTTCCTGTCGCGCGTGTTCCAGAAATTCGGCTGCCACGGTCTCGGCATGCACGCCGCTGGCCATGAAATAGTGCCGCTTGTAACGCAGCATGCAGACGATTTCCGTCGCCAGCGCGTCGTTCAGCATTTTCAGCACCAGGTCACGATCGGCCGTGTAGCCGGCGGTCACGGCGCCGTCCTCGATCTTTCGGCGGGCGCTGGCACGCAGGGTGGCGACACTGCTCAGGGCGTGCTTGTTTATGGGGCTCTTGGCGACGACGGACTTGATGGCGGTTTGCATGGTGTTATGCCTGTATTTGTGTGGATGGTGCAAGGGGTGCAAGGGGCATCAAGAACGCCCGCACCCGGCGCATGAGGCGAAGGGTCGAGAGCACACTCAATGCAATGGTAAGAAAACGGCTGCCGCGGCCCAGGCGCGTGGTGGCATTCAGGCTCCAGATTACCCCGGCCGCGGCCAGCGACGCTTTTGCCAGCTTCAGCCCACCCAGCATCGAGCGCTGCGTGCGCGCGGCCGCCTGCAGGTCCTCGCTCAGCCGCCGCCCGGCATCCGCCGTCTGCCCGCGCGCGACTGCGATGCGCGCGAGCAACGCTTCGCGGCGCAACAATAACGATCGCGCGGTCGGCGGCCGCGAGCGAACAATCCCGCTCATGGTGGCGGCGGGCCGGGAAACATCGCATCCGCGTCACGCTTCAATTCGCGGGCACTGTTGGTGAACAAGGTCGACGACACGCGTAATTGCGCGCCGACATACAGGCCGGCCGCCACCGTGAGCGCGCTGAACACGCCCGCCAGCGACAGGGCGGCCGACACCCGGCTGGGCGTATCCCAATACACCGCCATGATCAGTATCGCCGCCATCACCAGGCTGACCATCAGCAGCGCGCTGGCCAGCGCGGCGCTCATCGCCAGTCGGGTGAGGCGGTGCTTTTCCTCCTGAACCTCGATCGACAGCAACTCGATACGCATCGCGACGTGGCCGAGCACGGACGCGCCGAACAGGCGAACGTGGGTCAGGAAGCCGTCGGCTCCGGCGGTGGATGCCACTCCGGACGCGTCCGGTTGCATGATCAGCTTTCGCGGCGACTGGTGACCAGCAGGCCCACCAGCAGGCCCACACCGCCGGCGACGGCGATGGCGGTCCACGGATTGCCGTGCACATACTCGTCGGTGGCGGCGGCCGCCCGACGGGCCTGCTGGACCGTGACGGCTTCAAGTTCGGCGTAACGGGCCTTGGCGGTCGCGAGCTGTTGACGGAATTGGTCGCGGGCCGCGGCCAGCGCCTGGTCACCGCTGCCGGCGGCACTCTTGAACAAGGCCTCGCCTTCAGCCAACAGGGCCTTGAAATCGCTGACCACCTGATCCTTGGATTCCACCAGATTATGTGCTTTCGCGGACACACGTTCGAGGCTGTCGGCGCCGAGGGAAGATGCTTTGATGGGGGTGGTGTTCATGTGTGACTCCTTGAAGGGTTGAGGGTAGAACGGGTGGCCTCTAATAGCCAATTTGAAAGTGCCTTGCGTGCCTGGCCGGCCGGCTGCGGTGTCGCTCGCCTTGCGAATATGCGGCAGCTATTCGACGCGGCTCGCTTCGTCCAGCCGGCTCGCCCACGCACGCCTTTCACTTCCGACTTGACTGTTACAGACCACTAGGTGCCGCGCTTCAGGAGACCCATGACCAGACTCACGAGGAACAGGACCAGGAAAATGAAGAACAGCACTTGGGCAATACTCGACGCACCGGCCGCGATGCCCCCGAATCCGAGCAGGCCAGCGACAATGGCGATGATGAAAAAGACAGCCGCGTAATAAAGCATGATGAATCTCCTTGCGTGAAAACGGTGCTGCGGACAGGCAGCGGCGAGAAGTGGAACGAGAAGTGGAATTGCGTTGCCGCGCTGCCTTTACAGGTTACCCAGCCCGCCTGTCGGCCCGCATCGGACGGCGGGCCAACACCCTGTAGGACGGACGCCGATTCAGCCCGGCAAAATTGAATGGCAAGACGTGGCCATAAAAAATCCCGCTCGCGCGGGACCTGCTTTCGGCGGGTGGGCCGTGGCTAATGCGTCCGCAGCGCCTGCAGCGTCGTTCGAACACTGTCGTAATCGGCGGACTTGTCGAAAAAATAGTCGGCGCCCATCAGCATGGCGCGCGCCCTGATTTCCGGAAAAGGATGGTTGGTGAACACAATGATTTTCGGCGCCGGCACCAAGTTGGCCCGTCGCAGCCGCTCGATCACCGCCATGCCGCTGCCTTCGCGCAGCTTCAAGTCGACAATCACCGCATCAACCGGCTGGGCGATTATTGCCGCGACCGACTCGGCCTCATTGTCCGCAAAGCCGACAATCTCCACTTCGCCCGGCACGTGCAGGAAATCCAGCAGCAGATCGCGCACGTGCGCCGAATCTTCCACCAGGTAAACCCGTAACGGGTGTTGCGTCACTGCGCCTTCCATGTATTCCGGTCCCTGCGAGCCTCTCGACCGCGATGGTGGGTTTTGCGGTGAATCTGAAATCAGTTGCTGCGTGTTCATGTCATGGCTATTGGATGATGCCGTTCTTGATCGCGTAGTAGGTAAGGTCGGCGTTGCTGTGCATGCTCATTTTCTCGAGCACGCGCGTGCGGTAGGTGCTGATCGTCTTGACGCTGAGAAACAGCTCGGCCGCGATTTCCGACACGCTGCGCCCCGCCGCGAGTTTGCAGAATATCTGGAATTCGCGCTGCGACAGCGCGCCATGCAGCGGCGCGGTCGAGGCATCGGGCGTTTCGGCCAGCAGTTCGGCGACCTCGCTGCTGATGTATTTGCGGCCCTTGCGCACCGTGCGCAGTGCCGTGACCACCTGCTCCGGCGCGGCTTCCTTGGTCAGGTAGCCCGATGCGCCGGCGCGCAGCATGTTGACGGCATACTGTTCCTCTGGAAACATCGACAGGATCAGCACGGCCATGTCGGGCTTCAGCGATTTCATGCGTTTCAATACATCGATGCCGCTTTGCTTGGGCATCGACAGATCGAGCAGGGTCACGTCGATTTCCAACTCGCGGACTGCCTTCAGGGCATCTTCCCCGTTGCTCGCCTCGGCAATCACCTCAAACTCTCCGGTCTCTTCCAGCAAGTTTCGCAGGCCGGCGCGAAACAGCGCGTGGTCGTCCGCGATCATTACTTTGGTCTTGTCGAGCATGGGGGAATGACTCCGGTACACATTCGTTCGATTGCTGAAATGAAGACTGCCTGTTCATCGATACTACGTGATTCCTCTTTACGCAGGCGTACGCACGTGGCGCGCCGTGCTGTAGGACAAAGCCTGACGTTTCCGCCAGTCTGTCATACGCATTGCGCCCGCATTGGCCGACGCGGAGCAGGCAATGCTACTTGCGTGCAAACAGCAGGACCATTCCCGCCACGATCGCGCCGACACCGGCCCAGATGGGAATGTTGACGGTTTGCGTATCTTTTACCGACAGCACAATAGGACCGACTTTCGCCTCATGCGTGTCCTTGGTGTACGTGAAACCACCATATAACAGGCCGAGGCCACCGGCGACGATCAGTGCGATCGCCAGCATCTTGATTGCGTTCATTTCAAATTCTCCGTGAAGGATACAAGCTTGCTCGCGCCTCCGGCGCAAATGAAGACCGGCAACCCGGAGTGAACCGGATTGCCGGACAGGTCGTTGCAGGCGCGGTTGATCAGGCCGCTACACACGACGGCCACTGATGACCCGCACCAGAATCACCACGATGGCGATGACCAGGAGAATGTGAATGAGCCCGCCCATCGTGTACGACGTGACCAGGCCCAGCGCCCAGAGGATGACTAATATGATCGCCAGTGTTTCAAGCATGTCGGATTCTCCTGTTATCGACCGGGACGACTAGCGGCCCTTGACGCGCATGTCGTTCTTGACCGAGACCACGCCCTTGACGCTGCGCGCGACTGCGGAGGCTTTTTGCACATCGCCCGCATCGGTGACGAAGCCGCTCAACTGGACGACGCCCTTGAAGGTCTCGACGTTCACTTCGGACGACTTCAGCGTCGGCTCATTGAGCACGGCGGCCTTGACCTTGGTGGTGATGACGGTGTCGTCAATGTACTCGCCGGTGCCTTCCCTGTTGCTGGTCGATGCGCAACCCAGCATTGTCGCCAACAAGACGGCCGGGATAATGGTGGAAATGAATTTAAGATGTTTCATCGCTGTACTCTCCATGTGAGGTCAAATGAAGGCGGGTGATTCCGCCCGGTGATATTCAGGTGCCGAAGCCTCTCGGACACTCACACGTTACGCGCCGTCGTCTGTCGGCGGCATCGGCGGTCGCCTACAGCTATGTAGGTGAATTGCGCGACTGTTTGTAGTCACCTGCCGACGCTCGGCCGATCACTAACTGTGGCCCTTTACGGACGGCGAATTTTCATGGGTTTGCCAGTGAACGAGCCCGTTCCCCACTTTGCCGGAGAACGAACTCGTTGGGATGCTGCCTTCCCACGGGTTGGGGCCCGATCAGGGGAAATTCTCAATGACCAAACTCCAGCGTGGGCGCGCCGTTTCAGGCATTTTCATGCCACGAAGCGCGCCGCTGCTTGAGTTTGTTCCGCCGTGGCAGCGTTTACTTCGTGCCAGTTACTTCCACGTCGACCCGGCGATCGGGTTGCAGACAGGCGATCAGCGCGCGGGTGGCCTTGTTGCCCTTGCAATCGCCCGGCTTGGTCACCGGCTCGGACTCGTCGGCGCCGCGCGCGACGATCTTGCCGGCGGCAATCCCGGCAGGGTTCACGAGGTAGCTTTTAACGGCTTCGGCGCGGTGCGTCGACAGCGTCAGGTTGTATGCGCGAGATCCAATCCGGTCGGTGTGGCCGGTAACCGAAATAACCTCGAAGCTGGTGCCGCGCAAATCCGTGGCGAATTTGTCGAGCGCTTGCTTGCCGGCAGGCTTGATGATCGCCTTGTCAAAATCGAACAGCGCATCGGCGGAAAAAGTCACTTTCTGGCGGGGCGGCGGAACGGCGACCGGCGGCGGTATGGGCGGTGCCGGGGGTGCCGCGATAACGGGATCAGGGACCACCACGCGCGTCGCGGGGACCGCGGGTTCGGGTGCGGTCGCATAGGCCGTGCGTGCCGGCTTGCTGGCGCCGAAGTGGTACACCAGCCCGACTGAGACCAGGTCAATATCTCCCCGGTTGCCGATGGCGTCGTTGATCCGGTAGCGCTCGACTTCCGCGCGCATGGCGAGCGAATCGTTGAATGCGTATTGAAGCCCCGCGCCGTACTTGATGTTGGTGTCGCGTGTGCTGGGGTTGGGATTGATCACCCTGACCAGTCCGGTTCCCCTGAAGGAGTCCCGGGACTCGGCATAATTTGCACCGACCCGGCCGAACGCCGAAAGCTTTTCCGTGATCGGCAGTGTGCCGACGAGGTCCAGATTCAGGCCGCGCACCTTGATGTTGCCCGTCAGGGTTCCCAGCGGAAGCGTGTTGGCGGTGAACCCGAAACGGCCGAGATCGAAGTAGCCGCCTTCAAGGGCGAAATTCCGGTTGAATCGATAGCCACCGAAAATCTTGCCGCCGGTATCGCGGTCATCATCGCTGATCGAGGTCGTGGTGAGGCGACCGGCCAGCAGGCCGCTGGTGATCCGCACATCGTCGATCTTTGCCCGCGATTGGCCGACGCTGCCACCGATGTACCAGTTCCAGGCGGATTCGTCCGCCACGGCGAGGGGGCCGCCGATGACCGCGAATACCACCAGACCCAGGGTCCCTGACGCTGTTGCTCGTTTCATGTTTTTCTCCAGCATGATTTAAGTTTCCCTGTGCCGGCTGCGTAAATGCAACGAGCGCAATGCTTGTCCGCCCTGGATGATTCAGGCCTCATGGCGCCGGCACGTTGACCACCGTATTCACCATTGTCACCGATGCACCGAGCGACAGTGCCCGGCCGTTCAGCGTCACGATCGCGACGTTACCAGCGGTGGAAAATGCCGCGCCCGCTTGCGAAATAATCGTTCCGACCATGGTGCCGCCGCCACCCGCGTTGATGGTCGCGGCACTGCCGACCTGCCAGAACACATTCTTGGCCGACGCCCCGTTGGTAAGGATGATGCTTTGCGGGAATGCCGCGCCCGGGCCACCCACCGTGAGGGACGTCGCCATCTGGAATACCCAGACGGCATTGACATTGCCCTGCGCGTCGAGGGTCAGGTTTCCGCCCTGGATCATGAAGGAACCCGATGAGGCGGTATAGACACCCGGTGCGAGGGTCAGATTGCCCAGGTTGCCGGCACCCGGATCGGGGCCGCCCGGCAGGGCCACCAGTGCGTTGTATGCGGCGAGTGCGTCGGCGCGAGCCTGCGTGGCGATTGCGAAAGTTGTCGCGGTTCCCTCAGACGGGCAGGCAACGGTAGGCGGCGGCGCGGCGGTGTAGATCTTGCCATTGACCGTGCCAACATTGAGCGGTGTTTCCGTATAGATGCAGCCGGGGCCGGCGTCATGAAACCCCGTCACGGCGGTCGAGACGGCCGTGGTGCCGATGTCGCCGTTGATGACGGTGAGCAGTCCTTGATTCGTCGTCCCGGCAGAGCCGCCGAAGGCGCCGAATGTTGATGCTGATCCAAGCGCTATCGGTGCCTGGCCAGGCGGGATCAGGCAATTGCCGGTCGCCGGTCCGGCGGTAAATGTCCAGGTGAAGTCGGCCGCCATGACATTGGCCGGGACGGCCAGGTCCTTGACGCCGTTGGCGCCGCCCTTGATGGTGGCCGTGTAGGTCACACCGCTGGTGAGTGGCGTCACCGGCGTGAGGCTGGCAATGCGACCGGTCGCGGCGTCAAGCATGACCGATGCGGCGGTGACGGGCGTCGAGGCCGGTGCCGGGCCCTTGGCGGAAAAGGTCGCGGTCGTGATCGAAACCGGGTCCATGCGCAACCCGTTGGCAACGTTGAACGTCGCGTTGATGGTCGCGTTCGGGCATACGCCGGTCGCATTCGCGGTCGGGTTGGTAGACAGTACCGAGACATTTGCCGGCGCAACGGGCCCTGCCGTGGTGAAAGTCCAGACGTAGTTGCTGGCCGCGGGCAAGGCGGCCTGATTGCCGGCCAGCGCATTGCCGGCAAGATCAGTCGCCGCGGTGGTGACGGTGACGGTATAAGTGGCGCCGGCAACAAGCAGCGCGGCGGGCGCAAATACCGCCGTGCGGGTGCCTACTGCATAGCTCAGTATGCCGATCGGGGCGACACAAGGTGCCGGACAGGTCACCGTGAAGCTGGCTGGCGTGATTGATGCCGGGGCCATGTCTTCGCTGAAGGCGGCGGAGATGGCTGTGTTGGTCGGCACGCCACCGGTCGGACCGGGGCTGGTCGTCGCGGGAATCGTCAGCGTTACCCTGGGTCGCGTGGTATCCGTTGCGATCCCGGTTGTGAATGTCCAGACATAATTGCTCGCGAGGGGATTGCCTCCCGTGTCGAGGGCGCCGGTGGTGATGGTTGCCGTGCACAAGGTGCTGGCGGGGAGATTGACGGCGGGCGTAAAGGTTGCCACGCGGCTCGCGGTAACGTAGGCGACTGTGCCGGTCACCGGTGTTCCGGCCGGGCAGGCGAGTGTAAAACTCGAGGTATTGATCGTTGCCGGCGCCATATCCTGGGCGAAAGCGGCAGTGATCAGGGTGTTGTTGACCGGTACGCCGGTGGCATTGTTAATCGGCGCGACGGCGGTCACCGTCGGTATGACCACGGCGATGCCGCCCCCGCCGAGGATCGGATCGCGGCCTTCACTACCGCCACCGCATCCCGCGACCAGCGCGCTCAGCAGCAAGCCCGTGAACCAGGTCAGGCTTCTGGAAACGTTCTCGAATTTGTTCATTTTGCTTCCTTCTTTGTCTGTTCCAGTAAACCACCGTGACGATTGACGGCCCCGGGTTTCCGTTAAGTCAGGCTACCGCGGCGGGATGGTGCCGGGCCCTG
>JBDTSU010000015.1:0-22556 GCA_039930965.1 Betaproteobacteria bacterium | reverse complement strand
CTCGTTTTCGCTGCCGGTCAAGATGATGGCGATGCCATGAAGCGCGCGCGCATCCTCATCGCCGACGATGAACCCGCCATCGCCGTGTCGCTGGAATTCCTGTTGAGCAATGACGGTTATGAGACGCGCGTCGCACGCGATGGCCACGAAGCTTTGAAGTCCGCGCGTGATTTTCTGCCTGACCTGATCGTGCTCGACCTGATGCTGCCGCGCATGAGCGGTCTGGATGTGTGCCGGGTGTTGAGGGCGGATCCGCAGCAAGGCCGGCTCAAAGTGCTGATGCTGACGGCGCGGGGCGGAACGAAAGACCTGGCGCGGGGCCAGGCGGCCGGCGTCGATGCCTACCAGGTAAAGCCATTCTCGACCCAGGACCTGCTTGCCCAGATTCGCCGGCTGCTTGCCACGCAGGACGTGTCACGTGCAGTCTGAGCAGACTCCGCCGGGCGTGACACCGACGGTTCACGTCGTGGACGATGATGCGTCGATCCGCGAGTTGCTCGATTGGCTGATGCGGAGCAACGGCATTGCCGTGGCCACCTTTGCCAGTGCCCAGCATTTCCTCAAGTCATACCAGCCCGGCTCGCCCGGCTGCCTCATCGTCGATCTGTACATGCCGGGTATGAGCGGCCTGGAATTGCAGGACTACCTGATCGAGCATGACATCCTGATTCCGGTGATCTTCCTGAGTGCGCGCGCGGAGATTGCCAAGGCCGTCGCGGCGGTGAAGCATGGCGCGATCGATTTCATCGAAAAGCCGTTCGACTACAAGAAGATGGTTGCGCTTGCGCAGGACTGCCTGTTCCGCGATCAACTGTTGCGCGGCGCGCGCGGTAACCAGGACGTCAAGCAGGCGCGCGTCGCACTGCTCACGCACCGCGAACGCGAGGTCATGCACCTCGTCGTATCGGGCAAAATCAACCGCGTTATCGCCGAAGAGCTGTCGATCGGTGTCAAGACCGTGGAAGCGCACCGCGCAAAAATCATGGAAAAACTTGAAGTGAATTCGGTGGCGGAACTGGTACAGATCGCCATGCAGCCGTGGGCGAAATGATGAAACGGCGAGGCAATTGAAACGCGGGAAGGCAACCGGCAGGCCGCCGCACGCGGTGATTACTGCCGGCTACAGGCCTGTCTTGGTCCAGAACTCCGTGGCCTTGCGCTGTCCGCCGACCTGCGAAATCAGGTCACGGGTGCGTTTCGCCTGGGTGCTGAACTCTGCCAGCGTTTGGCTGCGCTCAATGGCAATCGCCAGTGATTCCCCGCCGGGACCCAGGACGGCTTCAAGCATCTTGACGGCCTGGAACTTGGCGGATTCAAGATCAAATGCCGCCGAAGTGCCGGTGCCACTCGCGCCACCGGCCGGCGCGGCTATCGCTCCGGATTCCGCAGGCGTGCCCGGCGACTGTCCGCGGACGTCGGCGACATAGCCGTCGCGCAGCAATTCCTCAAGCAGCTTCAGTCCTTCGCCGGGGATCTTCGCCAACAGCATGTCGACGGTGTCCTCGCCGTCCACCAGTATCAGCGCGGTACGATGTCTGAAGCCGAGATGGTTCGTGCGCTTCTCGATTTCCTCGTGACCCTTGTCGGTCTTGACCAACACCATGCCTGTATCCATGTAGCTCCTTTACAGACAGCATTGCCTGAGGACAATTGTCCCCGTCCCGCCGGCGGGGGTCAACTGCCGGATGGCTGGATGACCAGGCGAGTGCCCGGGCTTCGTTGCCATCGAGAATCCCTGGCGCGCAACTATTTCGCCGGGTTGGTGCCGGATTCAGCGCGTGGAAAGGCTACCCTGAACAGGCTGCCGACACCGCCGGACGGCGCCGTGATCATCACGCTTGCGCCATGCCGCAGGGCAATCTCCCGCACGATGGCCAAGCCGATTCCGGAGCCCGCTTCCTGACCGCCGACGACGCGGTAAAATCGTTCGAACACCAGTTCCCGCTCCGCTGGCGGAATGCCGATGCCATCGTCTTCGATTTCGAGTGCCGGCGTGTCAAGTTCGAGGACGCGCACGGTGATATGGCCTTTTTCCGGCGTATAGCGGATCGCATTGTCGACGAGGTTATTGACCAGTTCGCGCAGCAAGTCGGTGTGCCCACGGATCATAACCGGCCGGTCGGGCGCGTCAAAACCCAGGTCGATGTGCTTGCGGCAGGCAAAAGGGTACGCCGCTGACACCATATCGCGCGCGATCGATCCAAGGTCCGTCGCCGACATCGGCAGCGAATCGGCGGCAGCCCCTTCAGTGCGCGCCAGCGCCAGCAATTGGTTGATCAAGTGCGCCGTCCGCGCGGTGCCGGCCGCGATTCGGTTCAGTGCCTCGGTCTTGTCCGGCAGGTCGGCACTTCGCAGCGCCAGTTCGGTCTGCATCTTGATGCCCGCGAGCGGCGTGCGCAGTTGATGCGCGGCATTGGCAATGAAGCGTTTCTGTGCGGCGCCCTCGTGCTCCACGCGGGCAAGCAGATCGTTGAAGGCGTTGATGAGCGGCGCCACTTCTTCCGGCGCGTCGGGTGCCTGCAAGGGGCGGACATCGTCGGTGGCGCGCGCCATCACCTGGGCACGCAGGCGTTCAAGCGGCGCGGCGCCACGGCGCAACCCCAGCCACATCAGCAGCACCATCAACGGCACCATCAGTAATTGCGGAAACACGATCCCTTTCATGATCTCGCGGGCGAGCGCGGTGCGCTTTTCCGTGCTCTCCGCGACATAGACGATGATGGGCGTTCCCGCCGGCGAATTTCCCGAGTCGCGCAGGTGCTTCAATGCGGCGATGCGCACACTTGAGTCGCGAAAATCCAGGGTACGAAACGCCACCTGCCCCCCTTCGCGCAACTGATCCAACGGCAACGATGGCAACTCGGGTTCGCCGAGCAGGAACGAGCCATTGGCACTGTCGATGCGAATGAAATGTGCATCGGTGTCGTCGTCGGCCAGCAAAGTGCGCAGGTCCGCCGTCAATCTGACCATGCCGCGTTCCGGCACCCAGACTGCCTGTTCGGCCAACGCGCGAGTCTTGGAGGCGAGGCTTCGATCAAAGGCCTCGTTGGCCAGTGAAATGCCGATCAGGTAGGTGAGCGCGACAGACAATGGCCACACCAGCAGGAAAGGCGCGAGCATCCAGTCGAGCATTTCGCTGAACAGGGAGCCGCGCCCGGCAGGTGCCGCCTCCACATCCGGCGTTCCGCCGGGCGCGGTGAGCCTAGTCCGCGCCACGGGCAACCGGCTTTTCCAGGCAATACCCCAGCCCGCGCAGCGTGGCGAGCCTGATATGGGCGGGCTCGAGTTTCTTGCGCAGCCGGTGCACATAGACCTCGACCGCGTTGGCGCTGACTTCTTCACCCCACTGGCACAGCAGATCGATGATCTGTTCCTTATTCACGACCCGCCCGGTGCGCGCCAGGAATATTTCCAGCAGTGCGATTTCGCGGGCCGACAGGTCCAGCGGCTGGTCGCGCACGGTGGCCGTGCGCTGCTTGGGATCAAAGGCCAGTTCGCCGTGGATGATGACGGTGGCGGAATTGCCGCGCGCACGTCGCGTCAGGGCGCGAACGCGCGCCTCGAGTTCGGTTAATTCAAACGGCTTCACCAGGTAGTCATCAGCGCCAAGATCAAGGCCGCGCACCCGGTTTTCCACTGCGTCCAGCGCAGTCAGGATCAGCACCGGCAGGTCGAGCTTGCGTTCGCGCGCGCGCCTGAGCACCTCAAATCCGTCCAGGCCTGGCAGGCCGATGTCCAGTATCACCAGATCAAACTGCTGAGTCATCAATGCCGTGTCCGCCGCGCGACCGTCGCGTACACAGTCGGTCGCGTAACCGGCTGCGCGCAAGGCGCGAATCAGGCCATCGGCCAGCAGGCGGTCATCTTCGGCGACGAGGATTCGCATGGGGAAAGCATAAAACAAAACCGGGGTGGCGCGCGGCCCGGCTCGACGATATCGGCAGAATTGACGAAACCCGACGTGACTGCGCCGGTTACCGCGTTACGGGCGGCCAAACGGCTTTGCCAATGAGTGCCGACAGCGGCGCAACCGGGTGAGCGCTCTGCCCGGGCTGGCGGCTCACGGGGCGATAACAAGGCTGATCTTGGCCACTGTCAGCGCGACCCACGCCACCAGCAACAGGAACAATGCCAGAAAGGCAATGTGCTGATCGACGACAAAGCGCGGCGCGATCAGGCGCGCGAATTTCGTCACCGGCGAAGTCAGCATCTTGAAGGTGGTATAGACAAAATTCTGCTCGCGTTTCGCGCCGGCGAAAAAGTACAGGATCCCCTGGCCGAGAAAGGCGAACAGCGCGACTTCCACCAGTGCCTTCAAGATGATCACGAATTGCAGCATCACAGGCCTTTCGTCGATGTTTCGAGCATCAATTGCCTGGTCATTTTTGGATCGAACCGGCCGAGGTGCGCGATGATTTCATGTAGTTTCTCCTGGTTTCCCATGGTGTAATACGCCATTCCCAGGCTATACCACGCATGCGGATTCATCGGCTGCAGTTCGGCGGCCTGCTCCAGCGCCCTGGCCGCGTCGGCGTGCTGGCCCAGTGCGGCATGGGCAAGTCCCATCCCGTACCAGGCGCGGTCGATTTTCGGCCGGATCCTGATCGCCGCCTGAAAACACTCGATTGCCCTTGCGTACTGTTTCCGCCGCTCGTAGTTGAAACCCAGATTGAAGTGCGAGACTGCGTCGTTGGGATTGATCCGCAGCGCTTCGAGAAAGTACTGCTCCGCGAGGTGCATCTGGCCCTTTGACGCAAAATGATGTCCCAGGCAACTGGCGGCCAGGCCGAATTGCGGGTTGGCCGCTAGCGACAGCTTGAAGGCATCGATTGCCTTCGCATCCTGCTTCAGCAACTGGAAGAAACGTGCGCGATAGAAGTACTTCCACTGTTCAAAATTCATTGTCCAGCCTTGGGGTGATAACGATGTTGGCGAATATTACCGCCAATGGGCAAGTACCGCGCGCGATGGTTCGCATGTTCTGCCTGGTCAACGGCGGGCACAGCGGGAAGTCGTTTCCAAACGGACAAAGCCCGCTTGCGCGGGCTTTGTCCTGACTACCACTAACAGCTGAACATCAGGTGGCCGTAGAGTTGACGAGGTCGCCTTCCAGATTCGGGTAGCGAACATGCTCCACCAGTTCCTGGACTTCACGCGATGGCGCAGGTGTCAGCAGGCTCACCACAAAGATCGTGATGATCCCGACGGGCACACCGAAACAGCCGGCCGAAATCGGCGCCATTCCGAACCATTCGTTCGCCGCCACGCCGCCGAAGAATGGGTAGGTGTTGTACATGTAGTACATTGCCGTACCGAGTCCCGCCACCATCCCGGTAATCGCGCCCCACTTGTTGGCGCGCTTCCAGAAAACACCCATCACCAGCGCGGGAAAGAATCCGGACGCCGCCAGCGAGAATGCCGCGCCAACCAGGAACAGAATATTGCCTGGTTTCAGCGAAGTCACATACGCGGCGATCAACGCGACCACCACCAGAAGGGCTTTTGAAATGGTCACGCGACGAGTCGTGCTCGCGTGCGGGTCGAGCATCTTGTAGTAGAGGTCATGTGAAAGCGCGTTGGCAATCGTCAGCAGCAAACCGTCTGCGGTGGATAGCGCCGCAGCCAGACCACCCGCGGCCACGAGGCCCGACACGACATACGGCAGGCCGGCGATTTCTGGCGTCGCCAATACAATGATGTCGCCCCCAATCACGATTTCCGCAAGCTGAACGATGCCGTCGCCGTTGATGTCGGCAATCGACAACAGCGTTGGATCAACCAGCGACCAGTTCGCCGCCCAAGCAGGCAAGGCGGCAAAATTCGAGCCGACCAGGAAATGGTAGACGTCATATTTCGCCAGGACCGCTAGTGCCGGTGCCGTGAAGTACAGCAGGAAGATGAAGAACAGCGACCAGAATACCGACTGGCGCGCCTGCCGGACGCTCGGGGTGGTGTAGTAGCGCATCAGGATGTGCGGCAAGGCGGCGGTGCCGATCATCATGCAGAATACGATGCCGAGGAAGTTTCTCCGCGCTTTGTCCGACGCCGCTTCGTCCTTGCCCGGGAATGGCGTGGCATGTGGCGCCGGCGGTACCGCCCGTGCGCCGAGCCCCTTCTCCTTGTCCCATTTTGCTTTGGCGGCAGCTTGATCCTTCGGGTAGGCAGCAACGGCCTTTTCCGCTGCGGCGTACTGCTCCACAGGAGCGTTGGCCGCTTTGACGTCGGCAAATTTCTGCTCAACCTCGGCCTTGCCCTTTGCATATGCCGCCGCAGGATCTTTGAGGGCAGCGTTGGCTGCATCCGCGCGCGCCTTGAGAATGCCGCGCACTTCGATCTCTTTCGGATCCGCTGTCAACACTTTTTCGCGCTCGGTCACCTTTTGAAGTACTTGACCGTAGGCAATCTGCGGGATCGGATTCCCCGTGTACTTCAAAGACAGCCATACAACGGGCGTCAGATAGGCAATGATCAAAATGATGTACTGCGCCACCTGGGTCCACGTCACTGCGCGCATGCCGCCAAGGAAGGAGCACACCAGAATGCCACCGAGACCGACGAACACACCGACGCCGAACTCCAGCCCGGTAAACCGGCTGGTGATCAGTCCCACGCCGTAGATTTGCGCGACCACGTAGGTAAACGAGCACAGAATAGCGGCAAAAATACCGATGCTGCGGACGATGTTACCGCCGTAGCGCTCACCAAGGAAGTCGGGAATGGTGAATTGTCCGAACTTGCGCAGGTAGGGCGCCAGCAGGAATGCGACCAGGCAGTATCCGCCGGTCCAGCCCATCACGAAGGCGAGGCCGTCAAAGCCGGACAGGTACAAGGTACCGGCCATGCCGATGAACGATGCGGCGCTCATCCAGTCGGCGCCCGTCGCCATGCCGTTGAAAAACGCCGGCACCCGGCGCCCGGCGACATAGTATTCGGCGGCGTCGACGGTACGGCTCATGATGCCGATCGAGGCATATAGTCCGACGGTTGCGAACAGGAACCAGTAGCCGATCCACTTGCGCGACATGCCCATTTGTTCGGCGATGGCCAGCGCAAACAGGAATGCCAGGAAGCCAACGGTATAGAACGTGTAGTACTTCTTCAGCTGGCCGAAGAAGGTCTTGTGGCTGAAATCGGCTTGGCTCATTCGTCTTCTCCTTCATGCACGCCATACTCGATATCGAGATTGTTCATGTAGTGCTGGTAGTACCAGATCAGGATCACGTAAATGATGAGCGAACCTTGCGCCGCATTGTAGAAGCCCAGCGGAAAGCCCAGGATCGACATGCTGTTGAGTTCCCTCGAGTACCAGCCAAAGACGAATGTGACGACGAACCAGATTGTCAGCAATATTGCGGTTATGACGAGATTCTTGTGCCAATACTCCTCTTGCCTCGCGGTAAGTTGCATGTTCTCCTCCTGTTTTGACTGCATTGGATGTGGACGGATGACGCCCGTCGATCGCATCATAGCCACCAATTCGCGCGCCTTGATAGTAGGGAAAACCCGAAGGTTTGCAGGTGGCGCCGACATATCGAAACAGCCCCATGGATATTGCGGCGCAACATCGGCGCGCTGAATGTTGCAGGTGCACAAGACGCGTGGCTTGGCAACGCACCATTCACAAAAAAGCCGTTTCGAGCCTGCTTGGCTGGCCGCTTTGTGCGGCGCGCAAATTCATGCGCGGCAAGCGTGACGCCGAATCGGTAGAATGAAATTTTCGTTGCGCTTTCCGCGCATCCGTTCCCTGACTTCATGGAATCCTGACCCCACTTGTCGACCCTGTTCCGGTATCTGGCAAAAGAAATCTTTGTGGCCACATTGCTCCTGCTCGTCGGGTTGCTCGCGCTGTTCGCGCTGTTCGACCTGATCCGCGAGTTGGGCGAACTCGGCAAGGGCAATTACAGCCTTTCGCGGGCGTTGATCTATGTCACGCTCTCCCAACCCGCGCATGTGGCGGTGATTTTTCCGATTGCGGCGCTGATGGGGACGCTGTTTGCCATTGCGCGCCTCTCCGCGCAATCCGAACTGACGGTGATGCGATCGTCAGGACTGTCGCTGGCGCGCCTGGCCGGGTTCGCGGCCGTGATCGGGCTGGTGTTTTCTCTGCTCACGTTTCTGTTTGCCGAATTCATCGCGCCGGCGGCGGATGAAACGGCCAAACGCTTGCGACTGTCTGCCACCAGCACGGTGGTCGCGACGCAATTTCGCTCGGGTTTCTGGGTGAAGGATGATCTCGCGTTCGTCAATATTCAGACCGTCACAGCGGATACGCAACTGCTTGACCTGCGCATCTATGAGTTTGACCGGGGCTATAGGCTCTCGACGCTGCGCATCGCCAAACGCGCCCGCTACGACATGGCCGCCAACCGGTGGGTGATGGAAGGTGTCGAGAAGACCATTTTCAAGCCGCAAAGCGTGCGCACCGAATCGCTGGTGACCGACTACTGGAATACCGCGATGACACCTGACCTGCTTGCCGTGCTGAGGGTCAAGCCGGACGATATGTCATTGCTGAGCCTGTCGGCCTACATTTCTCATTTGCGGGAAAACAAGCAGAACAGCACGCGCTATGAGCTGGCCTTCTGGGGAAAGGTGTTTCAGCCGGCGACGGTCATCATCATGATGTTGCTGGCAATACCCTTTGCCATCCAGTCTCAGCGGGCCACCGGTTTGGGCGGCAAGCTGCTACTGGGCATCATGCTGGGGCTGGCGTTCTACTTCCTGAATCAACTGGCCTCGAACCTGACTGAACTGAACAATTGGCCCGCTTTGGTAAGCGCGGTGATCCCGCTGATGGCATTCTTTGCGCTGGCGATCGCGCTGCTTGTGCGCAAGGAATACGCGGCCCGGCTACCCCGGGGTTTTGGTTAGCCTTCACGTTCATGGGTCGGCCCCGTTTCATGACCAAACACACCTTTGGCAACAGTCATCTCTGTGAAATGCCATGGGTACTTCGTACTTCGCCAGGCCCTTCGACAGGCTCAGGACAGGCTCTACACGCTCGATAATGGGCCGCTGGCCGGCGCCGGGTTTGGCAAATGAGCGCTCTCTTCGCGTGGCATGGCTCGCCATGCCGTGGTCAGTCGAACGAAAAATCGCTCGCCCATCTACCCATTCCAGAAAGCGCCCCCATGAAATCTGCAGCCTAGGCAGAAACGAGCCGGGTGCCGGCAATCCGGTCATGCAGGAACTGCCGGTCGGTGTCAAAGCGGGCCCAGAGAAGGGTCGCGAACATCGGCAGGAAGGGCCAAAGGGCCAGGACCGGACTGACACGATTGGGGAAGAACAGCAGCAACAGGCCCACCAACGCAGGGCCGTAAAACATCGTCGCGCAGGCGAAGCGCGCCGCGGCCCGTGAAAAGGTCAGTGGTTGCCCATCGATGCCGATAACGCGGAATCGCCAGGTCTTCATGGCGAGGGTCTGCCCGCCTCGGCGCCAGAACCAGGTGAAATAGGCCGCCGCGACGCATAGGAAATAAACCTGCGTGAGTACATTCGGAATGCCCTGAAGCGTGGCGCCTTTGAGTCCGGCAAGCGGGAACGCGGAAATAAGCAGGATCGCCACGATCAACAGGCCTTCATAAGGCAATGCGGCCATGCGCCGCCGAATACTGGGCACCTGAAGCTGCCCAGGCGCGCGGCTGTTCAGGGTTTCCACCGCCTACTTGGGTTGTTCGATCGAGACGCTCGGCGCCGCCTCGGCGGGCGGTGCGGCTTTCTTTTCACTCCATTTTTCCCGCAGTTCGTGTTGCTTGGCGGGAGGCAGCCGGGACAGATTCTGGTATTTCTCGCGGGCGGCCGTGCGCTGTTCGGGGGTCAACGCGGCCCATTCCGTGATGCGTTCCTGAAACCGCTCCTGCTGAATTGGAGCGAATTTTGGGTACTGCTTGGCGGTCGTGACCAGACGTCTTTGCTGCGTGCCCGAAAGCTGATTCCAGTCTTTTGACAAGGGCGCCAGGATTTTCTGTTCGGGGCCGGGCAACTTGTTCCAGGGTACTTGCGGCGCGGGCTTGGTGCCCTTGTTGTCCCCGGCGAACGCGGCCGGGCCTGCCACCGTCAGGCCGACCGCCAACACCAACGCGACCAGCACGTGCATACCGGCTAGGAAGATTCTTTCACCCACGAAGCAAAATCCTTGTCCAAGAAAGCATCGATGGGCAATTCACCCGTCAATAGTTTGGCATCCAGTTCGCCGACATCGTCATAGATATCGTCGGTGCTATTAAATGTATAGGCAATGATGGCGATCGCAACGGCAAGCATCGGCAACCAGAAAAGCGGCTTGCGAATCCAGTGGGTGACATTCAACGTCTGGCCGGAAACCGTGACCACGCCCAGAATATTGACCGGTTCACGGTAAGCGTCCATGGCCTGACGGCGTGCGGCGCGCAGCCGGGCGAGTTTGTCTTCCTCAAGTTGGGACAGGCCCCAATTCAGGGTACGCGCGATTTTTTGTCCAAAATCCTTTTCATTCATGATCTTATGCTCAGTTTTCGGTCGGGCTGAGAATGGATTCGAGGCTGATTCCCTGACTTTTCAACATGGTGGAAAGTGCATGAACTGCGCGTGAACAATGTGTTTTGACACTGCCTTGCGAGCACCCCATTGCGGCCGCGGTCTCAGCAACGTCCAACTCCTCCCAGTAACGCAACATGAAAGCTTCGCGTTGACGTCCGGGCAGCTTCTCGATGGCGTGTTCAATGATGGTCAGCAACTGTGCCTGTTCCAACTGGGCCGCAGGCGAAACCGGGATGTTTGAGGTGTCGGCGGCCTGTAAAGTTTCCAGCAGGTCGAAGTCTTCGTCGTCATCCTTTGAGCCAAACGACGAAAACAGGGTCGTCCATGTCGACCGGACTTTCTGGCGCCGAAACCAGTCACGGATGGCGTTTTGCAGGATTCTCTGGAACAGCATCGGCAATTCGCCGGCGGGCCGGTCAGCATACTTTTCGGCGAGTTTCATCATCGCGTCCTGCACGATATCCAGCGCCGACTCGTCTTGACGCACCGCATAAACGGCCTGCTTGAAAGCGCGTTTTTCCACGGAAGCCAGAAAGTCCGACAATTCTTGTCTGGTGGCCAGGGTTTCCTCTCTGATCAAAAATCGTTGTTATTGTCGATACGGTAATCCGGTACCCGCGGTTGCGGTTTTCCGGTGACGAAGTCTATCAAGATTCCCTTGCGATATATCATTTTCGCTTGAGTGCCGGGCAACGAAACTTGACCATTTCCCGGGCAATCGGTAAGGTACTCTTTTCTGCACTGCACAATCCGCCGGGCGACCCCTGGTTTTCCCTCCCGAGGGTGGTTTGACGCGGTGAGGAGGATACAGCGCGTCGCGGATTGGCCGCACAACGGTTGCGTGGCGCAGCAATAATTCACGGGTGAAAAACATACCGACGACAGACTGCAATCGTCGCGGTGCCGTGTCCGCTTTGTAAACCTACTCATTGCACTCGATATGAAACTCTCGGACGCTCCTCACAGCCCTTCCACCGCCTTCGCCACTGAAATCCTGAGTGGCGCGGAAATCCTCTGCCGCGCGCTTGAGGCCGAAGGTGTCGAATACGTATTCGGTTATCCCGGCGGCGCCGTGTTGGTGATTTACGACGAAATCTACAAGCAAAAATCGTTCTCGCACATTCTGGTTCGCCATGAACAGGCTGCCGTACATGCCGCCGACGCCTATTCGCGTTCCACCGGCAAACCCGGCGTGGCATTGGTGACTTCCGGTCCGGGCGTGACCAATGCGGTCACCGGCATCGCCACCGCGTACATGGACTCCATTCCGATGGTGATTATTACGGGGCAAGTGCCCACTCACGCGATTGGCCAGGATGCGTTTCAGGAATGCGACACGGTCGGCATCACCCGCCCATGCGTCAAACACAATTTTCTGGTGCGCGACGTTGCCGATCTGGCCGAGACCCTGAAGAAAGCGTTCTATATCGCCATGACCGGCAGGCCCGGTCCCGTGGTAGTCGATATTCCCAAGGACGTGTCGATGGCAAAGACGCCGTTTGTCTATCCGCAGACGGTCGAGATGCGGTCTTACCGGCCGGTCAACAAAGGCCATACCGGCCAGATCAAGAAGGCGATGCAGATGCTTCTCGATGCCAGGCAGCCGATGATATATGTCGGCGGCGGGGCCATCCTGGGCGATGCGTCGGCCCAGGTCACCGAGCTGGTTCGCCTGCTGGGCTTTCCCTGTACCAACACCCTTATGGGTCTCGGCGCCTTTCCCGCCTCGGACCGCCAGTTTGTCGGCATGCTCGGCATGCACGGCACGGTCGAGGCCAACATGGCGATGCAAAACAGCGATGTCCTGATCGCCGTTGGCGCGCGATTCGACGACCGCGTCATTGGCAATCCCACGCACTTTGCCGCCGGCAATCCGACCCGGAAGATCATTCACATCGACATCGATCCTTCCTCAATCTCGAAACGCGTCAAGGTTGATGTGCCGATCGTCGGCAATATCAAGGACGTGTTGGTTGATCTGATTGCCTTGCTCAAGGCGGCCGAGCAAAAACCGGATCCTGCCGCAATCGGCGAATGGTGGAAGCAGATCGAGGCGTGGCGCGCCAAGGATTGCCTGAAATACAAAATGGGCGGCGATATCATCAAGCCGCAGTATGTTGTGCAGAAACTGTGGGAAGTCACCAAGGGTGACGCCTTCGTGACGTCGGATGTCGGCCAGCACCAGATGTGGGCGGCGCAATATTACCGGTTCGACAAGCCGCGCCGCTGGATCAACTCCGGTGGACTCGGCACGATGGGGGTCGGCTTGCCCTACGCGATGGGCGTCAAGTTCGCCCATCCCGATGCTGACGTGGCATGCATCACCGGCGAGGGATCGATCCAGATGTGCATTCAGGAACTCTCCACCTGCAAACAGTATCATCTTCCGGTCAAGGTCATCTTGCTGAACAACCGGTACCTCGGCATGGTGCGGCAGTGGCAGGATTTTTTCCATGGCAACCGCCATGCCGAGAGTTACATGGACGCGCTGCCGGATTTTGTGAAGCTGGCGGAAGCTTATGGGCATGTCGGCATGAAGATCGAAAAGCCCGGCGACGTCGAGGGCGCACTGAAGGACGCGTTCGCGATGAAGGACCGGCTGGTGTTCATGGACTTCATCACCGACCAGAAGGAAAACGTATTCCCCATGGTGCCGGGCGGCAAGGGCATCAGTGAAATGATCCTGGCCGAGGATCTGTAATCGATGCGACATATCCTCTCGATACTGGTTGAAAACGAAGCGGGCGCGCTGTCTCGCGTGGCGGGCCTGTTCTCGGCGCGCGGCTACAACATCGAATCGCTGACGGTGGCGCCGACCGAAGACGCAACGCTCTCGCGCATGACCATTGTCACCACCGGTTCCGACGAAGTGATCGAACAGATCACCAAGCAGGTCAACAAACTCGTTGACGTCGTCAAGATCGTCGACCTCAATGAGGGCAAACATGTCGAGCGCGAACTGATGCTGGTGAAGACCCGCGCGGTCGGCAAGGATCGCGATGAGCTGAAACGCACCGCCGACATCTTTCGGGCGCGGGTGATCGACCTGACCGAAAAGACCTACGTGATCGAACTGACCGGAACGGGCGACAAGCTTGATGCGTTCCTCGAGTCGATCGACCGGTCGCTCATCCTTGAAACAGTACGCACCGGCGCCTGCGGTCTCGGGCGCGGCGAATGGATAGTAAAAGCTTAATAACGAAATACTCCCGGAGAAGAAGATGAAAGTGTATTACGACAAGGACTGCGACCTCTCGCTTATCAAGGGCAAGAAGGTCACGATTGTGGGCTTTGGCTCGCAGGGACACGCGCATGCGCAAAACCTCAACGATTCTGGCGTGAAAGTGACCGTCGGGCTGCGCAAGGGCGGCGCATCCTGGGAAAAGGCAAAGAAAGCCGGGCTGAAAGTGGCGGAAGTCGCTGATGCGGTGAAGAGCGCCGACGTGGTGATGATGTTGCTGCCCGACGAGAATATCGGCGATGTGTACAAGAACGAAGTGCACGACAACATCAAGAAGGGCGCCGTGCTCGCGTTCGCGCATGGATTCAATATTCACTACGGCGTGGTCACGCCGCGCGAAGACCTCGATGTCATCATGATCGCGCCCAAGGGCCCGGGCCATCTGGTGCGCTCGACCTATGTTGCCGGGGGCGGTGTGCCGTCGCTCATCGCCGTGCACAAGGACAACTCCGGAAAAGCCAAGCACCTGGCACTGTCGTATGCCAAGGGTATCGGCGGTTCCCGCGGCGGCGTGATCGAAACCAATTTCCGCGAAGAAACCGAGACCGACCTGTTCGGCGAGCAGGCCGTCCTCTGCGGCGGCATTGTTGAACTGATCAAGGCCGGCTACGACACCCTGGTCGAAGCGGGTTACGCCCCGGAGATGGCGTACTTCGAATGCCTGCACGAAACCAAACTCATCGTCGACCTGATTTACGAGGGCGGCATCGCCAACATGAACTATTCGATCTCGAACAACGCCGAATATGGCGAGTACGTGACCGGCCCCAAGATCATCACCGATGAAACCCGTCAAGCGATGCGGCAGGCGCTCAAAGACATCCAGACCGGTGAATATGCCAAGAGCTTTATCCTCGAGAACAAGGCCGGCGCGCCGACGCTGACGGCACGCCGCCGCCTGCTCGCGGAACATCCGATCGAGGAAGTGGGGGAGAAGCTCAGGTCGATGATGCCCTGGATAAAAAAGAACAAACTGGTCGACCAGTCGCGCAATTAGTGGCCAACCGCCACGGATAGTCAAAGCAAGGGCCGGCCCAGCCGGCCCTGGTCATTTCTTGAGCCGGCGCGGCGCCACCGAAGTTGTTCAAACTCGCCTCGTTGAAGTAGCATGATCAGGTGAATACACTACCGCCCGCGGCGGCTGTGCCGGCCCCGACAAACGCTGCCGACCTAACGGCCGCCACGGCTTCTGCCGCGCAGGCGGCTGAGACGCTTGTCCCGAGACCACCGGCTTCGTCGCAACCGGTAAGTGTCACGCGGTGGATTCTGCTGATTGCGCTGAGTTTCCTGGTGTTGATTGTGGTCGCGGTATGGACCTACGTTGCCGTCAGCCGCTCATTGCGCGACATTCGCGCGACCGGGCTGGCCACCCTGCTCAACACCCAGGTGACCGCGGTCCACGTATGGGTCGAAGAGAAGCAACGATTTGCCGAACGCTGGTCGTCCGACCCGGCGATCCGGGTCTTTGTCGAGCGCATCGCCGCGGCAGCGAATGCGTCGGATGGTGCGAGCGGTTTTTGCAGGATGGCTGAAGTCCAGGCGCTGGCGAATGCCTTGCAGCCGTCCTTCAAACTGGAAGAAAGCGTGGCATTTCATGTCATCACGCCGGCAGGCCGTATCGTTGCATCCTCCGCCGGGGGGACTTGCGGGCGAAACATTGCCGGCGAAGAGTTCTTTTCCAGTATTGCACCGGTCTTCAAGGGTGATTCGCGCTTTGTCCGGCCCTACGCGGGCGCCAAGGCGCTGCCGCGCTGGGCGCCGCATGCGGCCTCGCGCCCGATCATCTGGATCGAAGCGCCGATTCGCGCGAGCGACGGCACCATCATCGCGTCGCTCGGGTTTGGTAAATATGCCAGCGCGCATTTCAGCAAATTGCTCGGCGTATCGCGCCCGGGTACGACCGGCGAGGCCTACGCATTTGACGAGCAGCCGGTACTGCTGTCCGAAAGCCGTTTCCGCGATGCGCTTGCCGCCGCCGGAAGCGACGCCGGGATGGCCATGGAGCAGCCGGTTCGAGACCCCGGCGGAAATCTCCTGGCCGGCTTCAAGCCCGCGAATGGACTCGATCAGGAGCCGACACAGCTTGCCGCGGCGGCCATCGCGTCCCGGTCGGCGTCAACAACTGAACCGCGTACCGGCGTACTGCTGGAGCCATATCGAAACTACCGTGGAGCGACCGTGGTCGGCGCATGGACCTGGCTGCCGGAGTATGACCTGGGCTTGGCGCTGGAAATGGACGCGGACGAAGCCTACCTGCCGTTAGAGCATGTGCTGGTTGCCTTCGCGGTGCTGTTCGCCACCGTGTTGCTGTTCGCCATGCTGTTCGGGATTTCATCTTGGTCGGTATTGAGGCTGAGGCTGCGCGAGGTCAAGCGGCTGGGTCAGTACATGCTGGAACGGCAAATCGGCGAAGGCGGCATCAGCCGCGTGTATCTGGCCCGGCATACCCATCTGAAACGGCCGGCCGCGGTGAAGGTGCTGAAGATGCATCTGGCAACAGATGAACTCATTGCGCGATTCGAGCGGGAGGCACAACTCTGCAGCCAACTCACCCATCCCAACACCATCGAGATATTTGATTACGGACGGACACGAGCCGGCGTGTCCTATTACGCCATGGAGTACCTGAGTGGCGCGACGCTTGCCGAAATTGTTGAGCAGACAGGTGCGATGCCGGTTGGCCGCGCGATTCATGTATTGCGGCATGTATGCGGTTCACTGGGGGAGGCGCACGAGAAGGGGCTGATACATCGGGATATCAAGCCGCACAACATCATGCTCTGCACCCGGGGCGGGGCGTTCGACGTCGTCAAGGTGGTCGACTTTGGACTGGTGAAGAAATTACCTTCCGGCGCGCCCGCTACGCCGCCGGCACAACAGCCAACGGATGAACACCTCGTTCCTGCGTCTGCGGAAACGTCGCGCGACCTGACGCAGTATTCCCGTGTGTTGGGTACACCGCTGTACATGGCGCCGGAAAGGCTGCGCAATCCGGCCGATGCCGATGCGCGTTCCGACATTTATGCCGTCGGCGCGGTTGGCTTTTATCTGCTGTGCGGACGGCCAATATTCGAAAGCGCCGCTGATCAGGCTCTCATCGACAAGGTCTTGCACGAACCGGTCGTGGACGTTCGCGCGTATTCGCGGAACCTCGTGCCCGAAGCGCTCGCCGATTTGCTTGGTCATTGCCTGCAGAAGGATCGCGCACTGCGACCGGATTCGGTCAGCGAATTTGTCTCTGTGCTGGATGCAATCGGCCACGCCTGGCCATGGACCGAGTTTGATGCCCGCAGATGGTGGGATCGGCATGGCGACGCGCTCATTCGAGCACGCCCCACGGCGGCGACCAAGGAATGATCGCGTTGCATCGTGTTTCACGAAAGCCAATACCATCTGGGCAGCCCGTCGACCCGCAAACACCCGCATCGGCGCGTGCCGGTTGAGCTACAATGGCGCCCCTTGTTTGACCAGTTAGCCTCCGTGTCCGATCGTCTCACACTCTTGCTTCAGACCATGCTGCCCAAACAGTCTCTCACGGCATTGGGCGGAAGGATTGCCGGCGCCCGGGGCGGTACGTTGACCACGCGGCTGATACGCTGGTTCGTCGGCCGCTATGGCGTCAATATGCAGGAGGCGGTCAACCCCGATGTGGGCAGTTACATGAGCTTCAACGAGTTTTTCACGCGCCCGCTGCGTCCGGAAGTCCGTCCGCTTGCCTCGGCCGACTTCATATGCCCGGTTGACGGCGCGATCAGCCAGTTTGGTGCGATTGCGGACGATCAGATTTTCCAGGCAAAGGGCCATTCTTATTCGACGACCGCGCTGGTCGGCGGCGATTCTGCCCTGGCCGCTGCATTTCGAGACGGCAGTTTTGCCACCCTGTATCTCAGCCCCAGGGACTATCACCGCATCCATATGCCTTGCGACGGGCAGTTGACCCGGATGATATATGTGCCCGGCACGCTGTTCTCCGTCAATCCGGCGACCGCGCGCGCGGTACCCGGTTTGTTCGCGCGCAATGAGCGCGTGGTCTGCGTGTTTGCGACTGCCGCGGGGCCGTTTGTCCTGATCCTGGTGGGCGCGACCATCGTCGGCAGCATGGCCACCGTCTGGCATGGCGTCGTCAATCCGCCGCGTTCCCGCCAGATACGCGAGTGGACCTATGCCGCCGGCGAGGTTGCGCTCAGGAAGGGCGACGAAGCCGGGCGATTTCTGCTGGGCTCCACCGTCGTGCTGCTATTTCCGAAGGGCACCGTGACGTTCAACGGCGAATGGGCAGCGGCGCGTGGTGTGCGCATGGGTGAAGCGATGGGCAGCAGGTTCCCCGCACGCTGAAGCCCGGGCTGCCTGCCGCCGACAGCCTTCCGCTACAATAGCCGTATGCAACATTCCTTTCTTTTTGGAGGCGTCTCGCGATGGCTCGCGCCGAGCCATCGCACTGCCTGCCCCCGGGCGTGCATCCCGTGACGTGCGCGCGATGAATGCGCCCTTGCCAAAACGCAAGACCGGCCTGCTCGATCCGGAACGTCGCCGCAAGGGCATTTATATCCTGCCGAACCTGTTTACCTGCGCATCACTGTTTGCCGGCTTTTACGCCATCGTTCAGGGCATGAACGGCAAATTCGAAATTGCCTGCATAGCCATCTTCTGTGCGATGGTGCTCGATGGGCTCGATGGACGCGTAGCGCGTATGACCCGTACCCAGAGCGAATTCGGCGCCGAATTCGACAGCCTCTCGGACATGGTGTCTTTCGGTGCCGCCCCGGCGCTGGTGATGTATGAGTGGGCACTGAAGCCCATGGGGAAATGGGGGTGGGCGGCCGCATTTATCTACTGCGCCTGCGCGGCCATGCGGCTCGCGCGTTTCAATACCAATATCGGCGTGATCGACAAGAAATATTTCCAGGGTTTGCCGAGTCCCGCCGCGGCAGCGCTGGTGGCAGGGCTGATCTGGGTGCTGAATGACTATCAGATCCACGGCGGCGACGTGCGCTGGCTGGCCTGGGGCCTGACGGTCTTCGCCGGAATCACCATGGTGACCAACATTCGCTATTACAGCGGCAAGGACTTCAATCTGCGGCGCAGCGTCCCTTTCTGGGTGGTGCCGGGGATATTCGTTGCCTACCTGGTCGTCACGATCGAGCCGTCCCACGTATTGTGGGGACTGTTTGTGGTCTACGCATTGTCCGGTTATGTGATGGCGACGATGACATTGTTTCGCGGCGGGGACAAGAAACCGCCGGCGACGCCCGCAGGCTCCTGATTCCTGCCGCCGGGTATTGCACTGCAGCAAGGCTCGCGTTATATTGTGAGCATGAACATTCGTTCAATTCTCCGTTCCACCCCGCAGCCGGCAAGCTTGATTGTTGCGCTTGGTCTGCTGCTGCGCGCCGCGCGCACATAACTCACTCCCTCTCATCGTTTTCATCGCTCGCCAAATCGGGCGAATCCGTATTTTCACGTGCGAATATCAAGTAACGGAGTTAGTAATGGACAAGTTGATTATTTTTGATACCACCATGCGCGATGGCGAACAGAGCCCGGGCGCATCAATGACCCGGGAAGAGAAAGTCCGCATCGGCAAGCAACTGGAGAAGATGCGCGTCGATGTGATCGAGGCAGGATTCGCGGCCGCGAGCCAGGGCGATTTCGAGGCCATCCAGGCAGTCGCGGCGGCGGTCAGGGATTCGCGCGTGTGTTCACTGGCCCGCGCACAGGCCGGCGACATCCAGAAGGCTGGCGATGCCATCAAGTCCGCGGCGCAGGGACGCATACACACATTTATCGCGACCTCGCCCATACACATGCAGCACAAGCTGCGAATGTCCCCGGACCAGGTGCTGGCCGCGGCGGTCGACGCGGTGAAATTCGCCCGCACACTTTGCGACGACGTCGAGTTTTCGGCCGAAGACGCGGTACGCAGCGACATGGATTTTCTGTGTCGCGTCTTTGAGGCGGTCATTAAAGCCGGCGCCCGTACCATCAATGTGCCCGACACGGTGGGCTACAGCGTGCCCGAATTGTGGGCGGAACGCTTCCGCATCCTCATTGAGCGCGTGCCGAATTCAGACAAGGTGGTTTGGTCCACGCACTGCCACAATGATCTGGGCATGGCGGTGGCCAATTCGCTGGCCGCGGTACATGCCGGGGCTCGCCAGGTGGAATGCACCATCAATGGCCTCGGCGAGCGTGCCGGCAATGCGTCGCTGGAGGAGATTGTCATGGCGGTCCGGACGCGCAAGGACTACTTCAATGTCGAGACCCAAATCGATGCCACCCAGATCGTTCCGGCCTCCCGGCTGGTCTCGACCGTCACGGGCTATCCGGTGCAGCCGAACAAGGCGGTAGTGGGCGCCAACGCCTTTGCGCACGAATCCGGCATTCACCAGGATGGCGTCCTGAAGCACCGCGAGACCTACGAGATCATGCGCGCGCAGGATGTGGGCTGGAACGCGAACAAGATTTCTCTTGGCAAACTGTCCGGCCGGTCGGCGTTCCGGGAGCGGCTGAAGGATCTGGGCATCGTGCTGGAATCGGAAGTGTCACTGAACGCCGCCTTTCAGAAATTCAAGGAGCTTGCCGACAAGAAGCACGAAATCTATGACGAGGATTTGCATGCGCTGGTGTCCGACGAAGCGATCACGCCCGAAATCGAGCAATATCACCTGGTGTCGCTAACCGCGCACCTGGAAACGGGGGAAGAACCCTATGCGCGGCTCGTCATTGCCGATGGTGGCAAGGAAAAGTCGGGCGAGGCCAAGGGAGCAGGGCCGGTGGACGCGACATTCAAGGCGCTGGAGAGTATCGCCCACAGCGGTTCTGAGCTGCTCTTGTTTTCGGTGAACAACGTGACCGAAGGTACCGACGCGCAGGGAGAAGTGACGGTTCGATTGTCCAAGTCGGGGCGCATCATTAACGGCGTCGGGGCGGATACCGATATTGTGGTTGCGAGCGCGAAGGCATATCTGAATGCACTAAACAAGCTCGCGCACAAGGAGCGGATGAACCCGCAAATGGGGTAGCTTGCTGGTTTCGCAATCGACACAGCCGTGCGAGCCAGGCGTCACAAATGCATGGCCGCCGGCCGCGTGCAGGTAAGCACAGATTCTGTCCGGTCGGCGTGGTTGGCGCGCCATTGACCGATTGCGCCGCCACTGCCGCCGTTCGCACCAATTGCGCGGTTTGCGTGTAACCTACCGGTCTTTCCGAAACGGCCGCGACTCATGAATACAAAAGATCTCCTCTCACAACTTGGCATTGACCTGCCGGCACACGCCGGTGACGACCTCATTTCGCGTTCACCCGTGGATGGTGCGACGCTTGCGGCATTGCGCTGCGATACGAGCCGGACGGTGGCTGAAAAAATCGGCGCGGCGCACGCCGCCTTTTCGATCTGGCGAAATGTTCCGGCACCCAAGCGCGGCGAGTTGGTGCGCTTGTTAGGCGAAGAGCTTCGTGCCAACAAGGAACTGCTCGGCAGGCTGGTCACTCTCGAGTCTGGAAAGATCTTGCAGGAGGGGCTCGGCGAAGTTCAGGAAATGATCGATATCTGCGATTTTGCCGTGGGCCTGTCGCGCCAGCTATACGGCTTGACGATCGCGTCGGAGCGCGCCGGTCACCGGATGATGGAGCAGTGGCATCCGCTGGGCCCGGTCGGCATCATCAGTGCGTTCAATTTTCCGGTGGCGGTGTGGGCCTGGAATAGTGCACTGGCACTGGTTTGTGGTGATTCCGTGATCTGGAAACCGTCGGAAAAGACACCGCTGACGGCATTAGCCTCGCACGCATTGCTGCAGCGGGTCATCAAACGATTTGCCGACAGCGGCAATCGCGTGCCGGATGGCCTGTCGCAAGTCATTATCGGGCGCGCCGATATCGGTGAGGTGCTGGTGGATGATGGGCGTGTGGCGCTGATCTCGGCGACCGGCTCGACGCGGATGGGGCGGGCGGTGGGAAGCCGCGCGTCGTCGCGATTTGCCCGGACCATCCTCGAGCTGGGTGGCAACAACGCCATGATTGTGGCAGCCAGCGCGGACATGAAACTGGCCTTGCCCGCAATCCTGTTTTCGGCGGTCGGCACGGCGGGCCAGCGTTGCACCAGTCTGCGCCGCCTGATTGTGCACTCGAGCGTCTATGATCAGCTGCTGCCGAAACTCAAGACCGCCTATGCATCTGTTCGCATTGGTGATCCTCTCGATGCCGCCACGCTGGTGGGGCCGCTCGTGGATGAAGCCGCTTTCGCTGGAATGCAGGCAGCACTGGCGGCTGCCGTCAAGGAGGGGGGCAAAGTCCATGGCGGCGAGCGCGTGTTGAACAAAGAATTTCCCGACGCCTTCTACGTGCGCCCGGCAATTGCTGAAATGTCCGCGCAAACGCCGACGGTCTGCCACGAAACGTTTGCACCCATTCTCTATTTACTGCGTTATGACACCCTCGAGCAGGCGATCGCGCTGCAGAATGGGGTTCCGCAGGGCCTCTCCTCGGCCATCTTCACGGGCGACATGCGCGAGGCCGAGCAGTTCGTTGCGGCCTCGGGCAGCGACTGCGGTATCGCCAATGTGAATATCGGCACGTCCGGCGCGGAGATTGGCGGCGCATTCGGCGGTGAAAAGGAGACGGGCGGTGGCCGTGAATCCGGTTCCGACAGTTGGAAGGCGTACATGCGCCGCGCGACCAATACCATCAACTATTCCCGGGAGTTGCCGCTTGCCCAGGGCATCAAGTTCGATGTGTGACGTGAGTTAGCCTGCATATTTCATGGGTCGGCCCCTTTTCGTTGCCATTTTCACTCTGGGCA
>JBDTSU010000014.1:0-23896 GCA_039930965.1 Betaproteobacteria bacterium | reverse complement strand
CGCCCGCGAGCGCGTTTGGTGCCAGCATCGGGGCTAACGTGCCCGCGGTAGCGGGTGCGGCTGCTTCAATGGTCGCCGCCGGCGGCTTCACGGCGTTTGTCGCAACAGGCGGTAACGAACTGCCCGCGGTAGCGATCGTGATTTGGCCAGTCGTTGCCGTCATGCGCCCCGCCATGAAACCGATCACACTGCCGACGATCAACGAGGCGGCGACCGCAAGCCCCAGGCTGCGACTGTTCCGGGCGCCAGGCAGCACAATTTGCGTATCGCTGATGGCGGCGCGTACATGATCCGGCGTGACGGTGTGGGTGTTTTCGGCGTACGCCGCCAGCAGCGTCTTGTCCGCATAAATGTTGATGCGGCGCGTAAGCCCTTCCGACGCCTCGGCGATCAACTTGAGCGCATCGGGCGAAAACAGGTCAGGCCCTTTGTACCCGGCGGCCCGCAGCCGAAAATTCAGGTAATCCTTGATATCGCGCGCGGGCAGCGGAAGCAGATTGAAGCTGTGGGTGATCCGCTCCTTCAACTGACGCATATTCGGGAGCATCAAATGCTGATCAAGTTCCGGTTGTCCAAACAGCACGATTTGCATCAACTTGTCGTGGCTGGTTTCGAGATTCGACAGCAGGCGAATTTCCTCAAGCGTCTCCAGCGGCATCGCGTGCGCTTCGTCAATGAGCGCGACCACCTGCTTGCCCTCGGCGTGGGTGGCGATCAGGCGCGCCTGCAATGCGCGGATCAGTTTCGTGGTGTTGCCGCCATGGACGTCCACCCCGAGGTCGTCGGCGATGGTCGCCAGCATTTCTTCCGGCGCAAGCGATGGCACGGCAAGATAGATGGTCTCGACGGTGGCCGGGAGGCGTTCCATCAGCACCCTGCACAACATGGTCTTTCCCGCGCCCACTTCACCGGTGACCTTGACCATGCCTTCACCGCTGGTGATGGCATAGATCAGTGCTTCGAGGGTTTCGCCCCGATTGGCGCCGGCGAAGAAAAACTCCGTGTGCGGGGTGATCTTGAAGGGAGCTTCGTTGAGCCCGAAGTGCTCAAGGTAAATCGTCATGGATGACGTTTCCGGCATTGTGCGTAGAGTGGACGGCAGTTTAGCATCGCGCTAGCTTCCCTCGCGCTCGGTGGGTATCCCGGGCCTGAGCGTGTCCAGCCGGCTATAAAGTGTCGAGCGCGAAACGCCAAGCAGGCGCGCGGCCTGGGACATGTTTCCCTTGGCAAGCTCAATCGCGGCATCGATGTACTGCAGCTCGATGGCTGCAAGCACGGTACCCAGGCTGAATGCCGGCTGCGATTCGATTTCGCGCATGAGCGCGCGCGCGGGCTCCTCGTCGAGCGATACGGGAACATGATCGGTGCCTTCGACGCTGCCGGAGAGCTCAAACTCCGACTGCAATTCCTTCTTGCCCACCGTATACCCGGCGTACTTCGCCGTCAGGCGAATGGCGATATTTTTCAATTCACGGACGTTTCCGGGGAACCCGTATGCGATCCATGCTTCGCGTGCCGCGCTGTCGAGCGCGAACGGCTTTCCGCCCTGTTTGGCCGCGTAAAGGCTGCGGTAGTGTTCCATCAGCTTCAATTTATCCTCGCCAAGTTCCCGCAGGGGTGGCACGCGCAACGAAAAGACCGATAGCCGGTGAAAGAGATCCGCGCGGAATCTTCCGGCTTTCACTTCGGCGCGCAGATCGCGATTTGTCGCGGCGACAATGCGCGCGCTCGAATGGCGCGAGTGGGTCTCGCCGACGCGCTGAAACTCGCCATTTTCCAGCACCCGCAACAGCTTGGGCTGCAGATCCAGCGGCAATTCGCCGATCTCATCGAGGAAAAGCGTGCCCTCGCCGGCGTCTTCAAAGTAACCCGCCTTGCTGCCCGTCGCACCGGTAAATGCGCCCTTGGCATAACCGAACAGCGTGGGTTCAACCAGGTTTGCCGAGATCGCGGCGCAATTGAGGGCGAGGAACGGCAGGCTGGCACGCGGGCTCAGGTAATGCAGCGCGGCGGCGACCCGCTCCTTGCCGCTGCCGGATTCTCCTTCGATCAGCGCGGGAAACGCCGACGATGCGTAAAGATCGATCTGGCTCTTGAGCTTGCGCATGGCCGGACTGTCGCCGATCAGGTTATGCGCGGCTTCGTCCGAATTGAGCGGCACGTCAACTTCGCGCACTTTGAGCGCCGCATTCAGCAGTTTTTTCAGCCTCACCGGATCGCAGGGCTTCGGCACCAGATCCGCCGCACCCAGCGCCCGCGCGCGACGCGCATTGGAATCCTCGTTCTGCCCCGACAACACCATGATGCGGATGTCCTGCGACCATGCCAGCAAGTCGTTGACCAACTTGAAACCCTCGGTCGGCAAGTCCGGCATCGGTGGCAAACCGAGGTCGATCAACGCGATCACCGGCTGGAATTCGCCGCTCTTGAGCAAAGCCATGGCATCGGGACGGGATTCGCGAACCCGCACGTCGAAGTCACCCGAAAGCGCAAATGACAGGCTCTCACCAATTAGGGGATCGTCATCGACTATCAAAAGCGCAGGTTTTGCGGCCATGCCGGACTTTAGTAGAAATTGCCAAAGTGAGTGGGAATAGGTCGATTATAGAGAGTCGTCGGCATGACGACGGCGAACTGACCAAGCGGCACGCGGTCAAAAGGTGTTACGTCCCCACTTGACCTATGCAGCGCTCGGTGCCCGAGGGGGGTCGATTACCTGCGATATCCGGCCAATTCAGGCTGTGCTTGCGACGTAGGTGATAAAATCGGCAAATTCTGCCAGGCAACATTTGCGCCAGTCTGCGAAAGGGCTTTTCCCAAGCAGCCGCAAGACTAACAAAAACCAACATACTCCCTTGAATCAGCCCAATCCCCCACCTTTGGTAGAAATCGATGCGGTCGATTTCGCGTACGGCAAACGGGCCATCCTGAAGGGCATCAGCCTGAGCGTGCCCAAAGGCAAAGTCGTCGCCATCATGGGCGGTTCAGGTTGTGGCAAGACGACGTTGCTTCGGCTCATTGGCGGACAGTTGCTGGCCTCCAAAGGCCGGGTCATGGTCAATGGACAGGATGTGAAAACGCTCGACCCGGAAGCCATGTATGCCATGCGAAGAAAGATGGGCATGTTGTTCCAGTTTGGCGCCTTGTTTACCGACATGACCGTCTTCGACAATGTTGCGTTTCAGCTTCGCGAACACACTGATTTGCCGGAAGAGATGATTCGCGACCTGGTCTTGATGAAACTGCATGCGGTGGGATTGCGCGGAGCCGCCAGGCTGTTTCCGTCGGAACTGTCGGGGGGTATGGCGCGTCGCGTCGCGCTGGCGCGCGCGATGGCGCTCGACCCGATGCTGATCATGTACGACGAGCCTTTCGCGGGCCTTGACCCGATTTCGCTGGCGGTCATCGGCCAGACCATCCGCCGGCTCAACGACGCGCTGGGCGCGACATCCATCGTGGTCACGCACGATGTGATCGAATCGATGCAGATTGTCGATTACCTGTATTTCGTTTCCGGCGGCCGCATCGTCGGGCACGGCACGCCGGAAGAGATTCGCCAGACAACGGAGCCGTTCATCAAACAATTCGTGCATGCCGAACTGGACGGGCCAACGCCATTTCACTACCCGGCACCCGCCTATTCGAATGACCTCGGCCTGGCGCCGGAGAAAGGGGCGCCATGATCAATGCCGTGCGCAGTCTTGGCGGCCGCGGTATCAACACGCTATGGCGCGGCGGCGCGATAGCGCGCTTTTTCTGGCTGGTGCTGTCTTCTTCCGGAACCAGTTTCCGGCGTTTCAGCCTCATCGTCCGCGAGATCTATTTCACCGGCGTCATGTCGCTGGTCATCATCATGGTGTCGGGCCTGTTCGTCGGAATGGTTCTTGGCCTGCAGGGATTCGAGACGCTGCAGAAATACGGTGCCGAGGAGACCATGGGGGTGCTGGTTGCATTGTCGCTAGTGCGCGAACTCGGGCCGGTGGTGGCGGCGTTGCTGTTTGCCAGCCGGGCCGGCTCCGCCATCACGGCGGAGATCGGCCTGATGAAAGCGACCGAGCAGCTCACCGCGATGGACATGATGGCCATTGATCCCATTGCGCGGGTCATAGCGCCAAGATTCTGGGCAGGGGTAATCTCCATGCCATTGCTGGCGGCACTTTTTTCGGCGATGGGCATTTTCGGCGGCTATGTCGTCGGTGTCGCCCTGATCGATATCGATCCTGGCGTGTTCTGGAGCAACATGCAGGCGGCAGTGGATTTTCGCTACGATGTGCTGAATGGCATCGTTAAATCCGTGGTGTTCGGCATCGCCGTATCGATCATCGCCACGTTTGAAGGATTTGACGCAGACCCCACCGCGGAAGGCGTGTCGCGCGCCACCACCCGCACCGTGGTAACGGCCGCGCTGACGGTGCTGCTGCTCGACTTGATTTTGACCGCATTCATGCTTAGAGGGGTTCACTGATGGACCGAAAAAACATTGACCTGATGGTCGGCATCTTCATTCTCATGGGAACCGCCGCGCTGCTGGTGCTGGCGTTGCGCGTGGGCAATCTGGGTTCGGAACGCGTTGCCGAGACGTATACCGTCGAAGCGCGATTTGAAAATATCGGCGGACTGAAGCAGAAGGCACCGGTCAAGAGCGCCGGCGTGCTGGTCGGCCGCGTGACGAATATCCTGTTCGACAACGCCAAGTTCCAGGCCAAGGTCACCCTGACGCTCGACAAAAGCTACAAATTTCCGAAGGACACAAGCGCGTCCATTCTCACGTCCGGCCTGCTCGGTGAGGTCTACATCGGCCTGGATGCCGGTGGCGACGACAAAACCCTGCAAAACGGCGACAAGATAACCCTGACCCAGTCAGCCGTTGTGCTGGAGCGATTGATCGGCCAATTCATGTTCGGCAAGGCCGCGGAGGGCAACGGCGATAAACCCGCAGACAAGAAGAAAACACCGTAAACCCGCAACGCCCAACTGCGTTAATACCTTTCATTCTCCGAAAAGCGACCATTATGCAAAATAGAATTTTTTCTCTCCTCATGTTCATTTCGGCATTCTGTACGTTTGCCGTTCACGCGCAGGAGGCACCGGACGCGATGGTGCGGCGCAACACCAATGAAATTCTCGCCGCGATCAAGGCCGATAAGGACTTGCAGGCGGGAAACCAGCAGAAGATCGAGAAGCTGGCCGAACAAAAGGTCCTGCCCTATTTCAACTTTGTGCGCATGACGCAGTTGGCCGTCGGGCGCAACTGGCGCGATGCCGGCGACGCGCAAAAGAAATCACTTATCGATGAGTTCCGCACACTGCTGGTGCGCACCTATTCGACCTCGCTTACCCAGTACCGCGATCAGACCATCGACGTCAAGCCGTTGAAAATGGCGGCGGCGGATACCGAGGTGATCGTGAAGACACAGGTCAACCAGCCAGGCGGACAACCAATTCCTATCGACTACAGCCTCGAGAAGACGGCGAATGGATGGAAAGTCTATGACGTATTGATCGACGGCGTTTCACTGGTCACCAATTACCGCAGTTCATTCAACACGGAAATCCAGAAATCCGGCATTGACGGACTGATCAAGTCCCTGGGTGAACGCAACGCCAAGAACGCCACCAAGAAGTAGGTTGCCTGCCCATGGATTCCATTCAGACCAGCACCATCGTCGGCGAAGTCCTCAAGATCGAGGGCGCGCTGAACTTGGCCAATATGCCGCGTTTGCTGGCGGAATCTTCTGCCTATTCGTTGCAGCCAAATCTGCCGGACTGCCTGGCGATTGATTTTTCCAATGTAACGGACATTGATTCCTCAGCCGTGGCGCTGTTGTTGCATTGGCGTCGCGAAGCGACACGGCTAAGGAAGGCGCTACGCTATATTCACCTGCCGCCCAACCTTGCTTCATTGGCGGAATTGTATGGCGTGGATCAGATGATTCACTGTCCGTCACAACAAATCCCTTGCCCGCCCGCCGAATGACGCCGCGGCGGATCGCGGTCCGCCGATGACATGATTCCTGCCATAGATGTTCAAGGCGTTGAAAAGCGCTATGGAAATTTCACGGCGCTTGCCGGCATTTCACTCAGCGTCGCGCCGGGAGAGTTTTTTGCGCTGCTCGGACCCAATGGCGCCGGCAAGACCACGCTCATCACTGCGCTTGCCGGACTGACGCGGGTAAATGCGGGCTCACTGCGGGTCATGGGGCACGATGTGGTGCGTGACTACCGCGAAGCCCGGCGAGCACTGGGTATCGTGCCGCAGGAAGTTGTCTTCGATCCGTTCTTTTCCGTGCGCGAGACGCTGCGCTTTCAGGCAGGATATTTCGGCATCCCGAGAAGTGCGGCGCTGGACACGTGGATCGACGAGTTGCTCGCCAATCTCTCCCTCACCGACAAGGCCGACAGCAACATGCGCCAGTTATCTGGCGGCATGAAGCGCCGTGTGCTGGTGGCTCAGGCGCTTGTGCATCGCCCGCCGGTGATCGTGCTCGACGAACCCACCGCCGGCGTGGACGTGGAATTGCGGCAGACACTGTGGAGCTTCATCCGCGACTTGAATTCCCAGGGCCATACAATCCTCCTGACAACCCACTATCTTGAAGAAGCCCAGCAATTGTGTTCGCGAATCGCCATGCTGAAACAGGGAATGATCATCGCGATGGATACGACCCAGCACTTGCTGGATGCATTTTCGGAGCGGGTGCTGCGCGTCAAGCTCGAAGGCGAATTGCCGGACCTGATGGTGCAAAGCCGCAGCAAGCGGGAGGGCGCCTGGCACTTCTTCGAGATTCACGATTATCGGGAAGTGGAAACCAAGCTTGCGCAATTGCGCTCGGCAGGCGCGCAGATCGTCAATCTCGAAGTCGCCGAACCTGACCTGGAAGAGGTCTTCGTCAAGTTGATGCACCGATAGGACGCTGATGACCGGCTTTCAGACATTGCTCTACAAGGAGGTGCTCCGTTTCTGGAAGGTTGCCTTTCAGACCATCGCGGCACCGGTGCTCACGGCGATGCTTTACATGATGATTTTTTCCCACGTCATGTCCGGCAGCAATGCCTCGTTTCCCGGCGTCACCTACGAGCAATTCCTGATACCGGGTCTGGCGATGATGTCGATGCTGCAGAATGCCTTTGCCAATACGTCGTCTTCGTTGATCCAGTCAAAGATCACCGGCAACATCCTGTTTATCCTGTTGCCGCCGCTGTCGCACTGGGACTACTACGGCGCGTACCTCATCGCGGCGGTGGTGCGGGCCCTGACGGTCGGGCTGGGCGTATTTCTGGTCGGCTTCTTCGTGGCCCATATCCCCGTCCATAACGTGGCAGTGATCTTCATCTTCGCGCTGCTGGGGAGCGGCATGCTTGCTGCGCTCGGCGTCATTGCCGGACTGTGGGCCGACAAGTTCGACCAATTGGCGGCCTTCCAGAACTTCATCATCATGCCGCTCACCTTCCTGTCCGGTGTGTTCTATTCGATCCACTCATTGCCCGTATTCTGGCAAGGCCTTTCGCACCTCAATCCGTTCTTTTACATGATCGACGGTTTTCGCTACGGATTCTTCGGCAAGGCCGATGTCTCGCTGTCGCTATCGCTTTCCGTCACCGCAGGGTCATTCTTGTGCCTTTCGGCGGTCACCCTTTACTTGCTAAAATCAGGCTACAAACTCAGGCAATAGCTGAAGGCTACTGCGCAGGGCGCTTTCCCGCCTGCCGCATTTGGCAAACCCGTCAAGGTACACTGGGTACAGATCCGCTCCTTGCCACGAACTCGCCACGCTCGCCCCGCTCGTCACGCTGTCAAATTAGTATTTGAGGTCCCATGGTCACTCCCCAAGCCATTGAAACTTATATCCGCGAGAAACTCGATTGCCAGCATCTGGCGATCGACGGCGATGGCGCCCACTTTCAGGCCGTGATCGTATCCGACGCGTTTTCCGGAAAGTCTCGCGTGCAGCGCCACCAGATCGTCTATGGCGCGCTGGGCGAGCGCATGCGCGAAGAAATCCACGCGTTATCGATGCAGACGCTCACGCCCGCCGAGTGGTCCCGTGATCCCGCGCATTTTCCAGCCAACTAACTCACGCCTCCTCCTATGCAGAAGTTGAAAATTCGCGGCGGCAAACCGCTTCGCGGTGACGTTCGCATCTCCGGCGCCAAGAACGCGGCGCTGCCCATCCTGTGCGCGGCCCTGCTCACCCCGGAAACGCTGACATTGCACAACGTGCCGCAGTTGAACGACATCGGCACCATGCTCAAATTGCTGGCGCAGATGGGCGTGGTGGAGAGCCGCGAAGGCGAAACCGTTGTCCTCAATGCGGCGGCGCTTGCCAATCTGGTGGCGCCCTATGACCTGGTAAAGACTATGCGCGCCTCGATCCTGGCGCTCGGGCCGCTGGTGGCCCGATTCGGCGAAGCGAAAGTGTCCCTGCCCGGCGGCTGCGCAATCGGCGCCCGCCCTGTCGACCTGCACATCAAGGGCCTGGAAGCGATGGGCGCGACCATTAATATCGAGGCAGGGTATATCCACGCGACCGCGAAGAAACTGGTGGGCGCGCGCATATTCATGGACACCGTGACGGTGACCGGCACCGAGAACCTGATGATGGCCGCGGCGCTTGCGGCCGGCACAACGCTGCTGGAAAACGCGGCACGCGAACCGGAGGTCGTTGACCTCGCGGAGTGCCTCATCAAAATGGGCGCAAACATCCGGGGCCACGGAACCGACACCATCACCATCGAGGGTGTCGCCGGGTTGCATGGCGCGGAGCATGCGGTGATGCCCGACCGGATTGAGACCGGCACGTTTCTCGCCGCCGTCACTGCCACCGGCGGCGACGTGCGCCTGCTCAACACGCAACCAGGCACACTCGATGCCATCATCGAAAAACTGCGTGATGCGGGGGCGACGATTGTCTGTACGGCGAACGAGATCAGCATTTCCATGTACAAGCGGCCATTGCATATTAATGTCCGCACCGCTCCCTATCCGGCGTTTCCCACCGACATGCAGGCGCAGTTCATCGCCCTCAATACCATCGCCGCCGGAACCGCGGTCGTTACCGAGACCATTTTTGAGAACCGCTTCATGCATGTGCAGGAGCTGGTACGGCTGGGCGCCAAGATCGACATCGAGGGCAATACCGCCATCGTCCACGGCGTCGAGAAGCTGACCGGCGCATCGGTCATGGCGACCGACCTTCGGGCCTCTGCCTGCCTGGTCATTGCCGGCCTGGTCGCCGACGGCGAGACCATCATCGATCGCATTTACCACCTGGACCGCGGCTACGATCACATTGAGAAGAAACTGGTCGCACTGGGCGCCGACATCGAGAGATGCGATTGACACCATGAACCCGGTCATCACGATTGCGCTTTCCAAGGGCCGCATCTTTGATGAAACGCTGCCCCTGCTGGCGGCCGCCGGCATCCTGCCGCAGGAAGATCCTGAAAAATCGCGCAAACTCATTATCGCCACCAATCGCCCCGACGTGCGCCTGGTGATCGTGCGCGCGTCGGACGTGCCGACCTACGTGCAATACGGCGCCGGCGATCTGGGCGTTGCCGGCAAGGACGTGCTGCTGGAACATGCCGGCCTCGGACTCTATCAGCCACTCGATCTGGGGATCGGCAAATGCCGCATGATGGTGGCGGTACGTGACGGCTTCGACTACGCGGGCGCCGTCAAACGCGGCGCACGATTGAATGTTGCGACCAAGTATGTGCAGGTCGCCCGTGAACATTTTGCCGCCAAGGGCATGCACGTCAATCTCATCAAGCTTTATGGCTCGATGGAGCTGGCGCCGTTGACCGGGCTGGCGGATGCCATTGTCGACCTGGTATCCACCGGCAATACGCTGAAAGCCAATCAGCTCGTCGCGGTGGAAGACGTCATGCCGATTTCGAGCCGCCTGATCGTCAATCGCGCGGCATTGAAACTGAAACGCGCATCAATCCAGCCGATGATCGATGCGTTTGCGCGGGCAGCCGGACTATCATGATCGGAAAGCGAAACTCCAGCATTGGCGCGCCTCCCGGGGCACAATTGGCTGGAACACCGCTCCTGTGCTTGAGTTTTACTGCTTACCCGCCATGCTAGACGTTTGCAGACTCGATACTCGCCACGACTCCTTTGAGGCCGATCTGGTCCGGTTACTCGCCTTCGAGTCCGCGCAAGATCCCGGGGTCGAATCCGTGGTACGCGACATTCTCGGTCAGGTGAAGACCCGTGGCGACGTGGCGTTGCTCGAATACACATCAAGATTCGATCGCTGGACGCCCGCCCGCGCGGGCGACCTGGAAATCGATCCGGCAATGCTGCACGATGCGCTGCGGGATTTGCCGCCTGCCGTCCGGGCCGCCCTCGATACCGCGGCGGCGCGTGTGAGGCAATACCACGAACACCAGATTCAGTCTTCCTGGCAATACACCGAGGCCGACGGCACGGTACTGGGCCAGCAAATCACGGCGCTGGATCGTGCCGGTCTCTACGTACCCGGCGGCAAAGCGGCGTATCCGTCATCCGTGCTGATGAATGCCATGGCGGCAAAAGTCGCGGGCGTCAAAGAACTGATCATGGTAACGCCGACCCCCGACGGACAGGTAAACGCAACCGTGCTCGCGGCGGCGGCACTTGCCGGCGTGGATCGGGTCATGCGTATCGGTGGCGCGCAAGCGGTAGGTGCGCTGGCATTTGGAACCGAGTCGATTCCGGCGGTCGACAAGATCGTCGGCCCCGGCAACGCCTACGTCGCCGCCGCCAAGCGATTTGTGTTCGGCGTGGTCGGCATCGACATGGTCGCCGGCCCCTCGGAAATTCTCGTCATCGCCGACGGCTCCACCGATCCCGACTGGGTGGCGATGGATCTGTTCTCGCAGGCTGAACACGACGAGATCGCCCAGGCTGTCCTGCTCTGTCCGGACGCGACCTACATCGATCGCGTCCAGGCAAGCATGCAGCGGCAACTGGCCGCCATGCCGCGGGCGGAAATCATTCGCGCGTCCCTTGCCAGCCGCGGCGCGCTGATCCGCGTCCGTGACCTGGAAGAAGCCTGCCGGATCGCCAATCGCATCGCACCCGAGCACCTTGAGCTTTCCGTTGCACAACCCGAGTCATTGCTGCCGCAGATTCGCCATGCCGGGGCGATCTTCATGGGCATGTTCTCGTCGGAATCGCTGGGCGATTACTGCGCCGGCCCCAATCACGTGTTGCCGACGTCACGAACCGCGAGATTTTCCTCTCCGCTCGGCGTGTATGACTTCCAGAAACGCTCGTCGATCATTCATGTGTCTCGACAAGGCGCAAACACCCTCGGCAAAGTGGCGGCGACCCTGGCGCGGGCAGAAGGCCTGGAAGCACATGCCCGTTCGGCCGATTACCGCCTGAAATGAACCGCATGGCCGCCGATATCATCCGCCCGGAAATCAAGGCACTTGCCCCGTACCACGTACCAAGCGCCGCCGGCATGATCAAGCTTGACGCGATGGAGAACCCGTTTGCGTTTCCCGAAACGCTTCGCCCTGGCCTGGCCGAGGCACTGGCGAGCGCTTCGCTGAACCGCTATCCCCCTGCCCAGGCCGAGTTGCTGAAGCACGAGATTCGCGACGCCATGCGGATTCCGGCCGGGCTGGATATCCTGCTCGGCAATGGTTCCGACGAGATCATCCAGCTCATCGTCATGGCAGTTGCCCGTCCCGGCGCCCGCCTGCTGTCGGTCGAGCCGGCGTTCGTGATGTTCAGGATGATCGCCACCTTCTGCGGCATCCAGTACACGGGCGTGCCGCTACAGGCCGATTTCAGCCTTGACATGCCCGCGCTGCGGGACGCCATCCGGCGTGAACAGCCGGCCGTTACGTTCATTGCCTATCCGAACAACCCCACCGGCAACCTGTTTGAGCGCGCGGCTATCCGCGAAGTCATCGCCTCGGCCGGGCATTACGGTGGACTGGTGGTGATCGACGAGGCCTATTTCGCATTTTCAAGCGAGACTTTCCTGGACGAAATCGCGCGCTATCCGAATGCGGTCCTGATGCGCACGGTGTCCAAGCTCGGGCTCGCCGGCATTCGGCTGGGCTTTCTGATCGGGCATGCCGCCTGGCTGAACGAATTCGACAAGCTGCGCCTGCCGTACAACATCAATGCGCTCACGCAGGCCGCGGCGGGATTTGCGATGCGGCACTATGCGGCCTTGCTGCAGCAGGCCGAGCAACTCATGGCGGAGCGTGAGCGTGTGGCCGCAGCGCTGGATGGCATCGATCGTGTCCAGCGCTTTCCGTCGGATGCAAATTTCATCCTGATCCGGGTTCCCGACGCGGGCCGCGCCTTCGAGCAGCTGCTCTCGCGTAGAATCCTCGTGAAGAATACATCCGCCTCGCACCCTTTGCTCGCCAACACCCTGCGCCTGACGGTGGGCGCGCCCGAGGAAAACGACGCATTGCTCGCCGCGCTACCCATATCGATCCGACCATGAGAACTGCCGACGTCACCCGCAATACCAAGGAAACGCAGATTCGCATCGCCCTAAACCTCGATGGCCGGGGCGAGTCAAAGCTCGACTCGGGCATCCCGTTTCTCGACCACATGCTCGACCAGGTCGCCCGCCACGGCATGATCGACATCGAGCTGAAAGCGACCGGTGATTTGCATATCGACTCCCATCACACTGTCGAGGACGTCGGCATCACTTTCGGCCAGGCGCTCGCCAAGGCGCTGGGCGACAAGGTCGGCATTCGCCGCTACGGGCATGCCTACGTGCCGCTCGACGAGGCCCTGTCCCGCGTGGTAATTGATCTCTCCGGTCGTCCGGGGCTGGAATATCATGTCGATTACACGCGCGCCCGTGTCGGCGAATTCGATGTCGATCTGTTCATCGAGTTCTTCCAGGGTTTCGTCAACCATGCGCTGGCGACCGTGCATGTCGACAATCTGCGCGGCGTAAATTCACACCATCAGGCGGAAACAATTTTCAAGGCGTTTGGCCGCGCATTGCGCATGGCCTGCGAACTCGATGCGCGCGCCGCCGGCGTGCTGCCTTCCACCAAGGGCTCCCTCTGATTCCTCCACCGCTCGTATGAAGAAACTGGTCGTGGTCGATTATGGAATGGGCAATCTGCGCTCGGTCGCCAAGGCGTTCGAATTTGTGGCGCGCGAGGCGGCACTCCCGTTCGACGTAGCGATCAGCGGTTCCCCCGATGCCGTCGATGCGGCCGACCGGGTGGTCTTCCCCGGTCAGGGCGCCATGCCCGACTGCATGCGTTACCTGCGGGAGAGCGGCCTGGAAAGCGCGGTGCGGCGGGCGGCGGCGGAAAAACCGTTCTTCGGCGTGTGTGTGGGCATGCAGATGATGTTCGACCGCTCGGAAGAAGGCGATACCGCCGGGCTCGGCATTTTCGCCGGCACCGTCCAGCGCTTTCGTCCCACCGATCACGCGCTGAAAGTGCCCCATATGGGCTGGAACGAGGTCAATCAAACCTCGCCGCATGCTTTGTGGCAAGATATCAGCAGCGGCGAACGTTTTTATTATGTGCACAGCTATTTCTGCGTACCGGCGGAACCCGAGGTCACCACGGCAACAACCGATTATTCAGGGCGCTTTAGCGCGGCGATTGCCCGCGCTAATATTTTCGCGAGCCAATTCCATCCCGAGAAAAGTCATCGTGCCGGCCTCACGCTATACCGGAATTTCCTGAACTGGCATCTCTGATCGCCGCAAACCAATTCGCACCATCCCTCTCCCACCCAGGCACCCGCCTCACACCCTTTCCCTTTCCTTTCCCCTACACCCACGACGATGTTGATCATTCCGGCCATCGATATCAAAGACGGTAAGTGTGTTCGTCTCGAACAGGGCGACATGAATTCGGCAACCATTTTTTCGGACAAGGCCGGCGAGACTGCCAGCAAGTGGAAAGGCCTGGGCGCGCAGCGGTTGCATGTGGTGGACTTGAATGGCGCTTTCGCCGGCAGGCCCAAGAACGAGGCGGCCATCAAGCAGATTGTCGCGGCGATGGACGACGACGTGCCGATTCAATTGGGGGGCGGCATCCGCGATCTCGAGACGATCGAGCGCTACCTGGATGACGGCATTACCTGGATTGTCATCGGCACCGCGGCCGTGAAAAGTCCGGGTTTCCTGCACGAAGCCTGCGATGCCTTTCCCGGGCATATCATCGTCGCACTTGATGCCAAGGACGGCAAAGTGGCAACCGACGGTTGGTCAAAACTGACCGGACACGATGTCATCGATCTTGCCAAGCGTTTTCAAGACTATGGCGTCGAAGCGGTCCTGTATACCGACATTGGCCGCGACGGCATGATGTCGGGCGTCAATATCGAGGCCACGGTAAAACTGGCCAAGGAACTGACGGTTCCGGTCATCGCCAGCGGCGGCCTCAACAGCCTTGAAGATGTGCAGAAACTGCTGGCTGTGCAGGACGAGGGCATCATGGGCGTCATTACCGGCCGTGCGATTTACGAAGGCACGCTTGATTTCAGAAAGGCTGTCGCACTCGCCGCCAAGCCGGCCGCCTGAGCCCCTTATCTTTCGCGAAACTCCCGACCTGACGCGCCTTTCCAGCCGTTTTGCGCCTGCAAGCCGCGCCAGTTCTTGAGTTTGGCAACTACTTGCGATCCATACATGCTTGCCAAGAGAATCATTCCCTGCCTTGACGTCAATGCCGGCCGCGTCGTCAAGGGTGTTAACTTCATCAACCTGCGCGATGCCGGAGATCCGGTGGAAGTCGCGAGGCGGTACAACGACGAAGGTGCGGATGAGATCACGTTTCTAGACATTACTGCCAGTTCTGACCAGCGCGGACTGATTCTGGACATCATCGAACGTGTTGCCGACCAGGTATTCATTCCGCTCACAGTCGGTGGCGGCATCAGGGTGGTCGATGACGTGCGCCGCCTGATGAACGCGGGCGCCGACAAGATCAGCATCAACACCTCGGCGGTGGCCAATCCCGGCCTGGTGAAACAGGCCGCTGATCGATTCGGGTCACAGGCGATTGTCGTGGCGATCGACGCGCGCAAACGACTCCACGCCGATGGTTGGGAAGTGTTTACGCACGGTGGCCGCACGCCGACCGGCCTGGATGCCGTGGGCTGGGCGCAACGTGTGACCGAGTTGGGCGCCGGCGAAATCCTGCTGACCAGCATGGATCGCGACGGCACGAAATCCGGGTTCGACCTGACACTGACTCGACGCGTCGCGGAGGCCGTGAGTGTGCCGGTGATCGCCTCCGGCGGCGTCGGTACACTCGACGATTTGGCCGACGGCGTAATTGAGGGCAAGGCCGATGCGGTACTGGCCGCGAGCATCTTCCATTTCGGCGAGTTCACTATCAGCCAGGCGAAACGCCATATGGCAGGACGCGGCATCGAAATGAGGCTGTGATGGAAAAAGAAGGCAACTCCTTGCTGGACCAGGTCAAATGGAATGAGCACGGCCTGGTTGCGGCGATTGCGCAGGACGCGACCTCGCGTGAAGTCCTCATGCTGGCATGGATGAATCGCGAATCGCTGCAAATGACGCTCGACACTGGCGACGCGCACTACTGGTCGCGCTCCAGGCTGGCGCTCTGGAAGAAAGGCGAGACGTCCGGGCACATCCAGCATGTGAAGGAAATGCGCCTCGATTGCGATGGCGACGCATTGCTTCTTAAAGTCGAACAAGTTGGCGGCGTGGCCTGCCACACCGGGCGACGCCGGTGCTTTTACCGGCTGCAACAAGACGGTAACTGGATCATCGATAGCCGGCATGAGCCCGTGCTAACATCGCCGGGCAAGTTCAACGAGTAGAAATCCGATGTCTCCAGGCGCAAGCGATATCCTGTTCCGGCTTGAAACCCTGCTGCGCGAACGCAAGCGCGCCGCACCAGGAACCTCTTATGTCGCATCGCTCTATGCAAAAGGGCTGGATGCGATCCTGAAAAAGGTGGGCGAGGAAGCGACCGAGGCCATATTGGCCGCCAAAGGAGACGACGCCGCGCATCTCACCCGGGAAGCGGCCGATTTGCTGTTTCACACCCTGGTGATGCTGGCGGCAAAGGACGTGGCGCTCGCCGACGTGTTGGCAGAGCTGGAGCGGCGCGAGGGAATATCGGGGTTGGACGAAAAGAAGGCCAGGGCCGGCGCATGACGATAAACGACACCATTTTTGGCAAGATTATCCGCGGAGAAATTCCGTGCAAGAAAATATATGAAGACGTCGACGTGCTGGCGTTCCACGACATCCAGCCGGTCGCGGATGTCCACTTTCTCATCATCCCGAAGAAGTTCATTCCGACGCTCGCCGACGTTGAGTCCGGCGATTCGGCATTGTTGGGAAAAATGCTGTCAATGGTGCCGATCCTGGCCAAGCAGCTTGGTCTGACCGACGGGTTTCGCACCGCAATCAACAGCGGACGGCAGGGACGTCAGGACGTGTATCATTTGCACATACACGTATTTGGCAACAAACCGGGTGGAGAGCCACTCAAAGTCATGCTCGGCAAGTAGTGGTCACCTCCGATTGCCGTGCATTTGTATCCGCCGGGCCCGACGCAATCACGCGCCGCCGGCGTCCCGGCGAGGATCTAACCGCAACGCCGCGACGACAGACGAATTCAAGGAGATCATCATGGGTAGTTTCAGCATTTGGCATTGGCTCATCGTGCTCGTCATCGTACTGGTGATATTTGGCACCAAGAAATTGCGAAATATCGGCAGCGACCTGGGCGGCGCGGTCAAAGGCTTCAAGGACGGCATGAAGGGCGAAGGCGAGGCGGACGCGACGAAGAAACCTGAGCAAGTGACGGGCGCGACGTTTGAAGGCGAAGTGAAGGACAAGCAGAAATCGTGAAGCGAAAAGGGAGGCGGGTCAGCGCGGTGAACACGTACCGACGCCTCTGCCCGGCGTTTCATACCTCCCGCCGCACGCGACGCGATGTTTGACATCGCCTTCACCGAACTCGTTGTCATCGGCGTGGTTGCGCTCGTGGTGCTGGGCCCCGAGCGCTTGCCGAAAGTGGCGCGAACGGCGGGACATTTGTTCGGACGGTTGCAGCGCTATGTCGCCACAGTCAAGGCTGATCTCAATCGCGAGATGGAATTTTCCGAACTCTCCAAGGTAAGACAGGAAGTGCAAGAGGCGGCACGCGCCTTTGAGCAAAGCGCCCAGCAACACACCCAGTCAGTCGAGGCAGAAGCCCGGGCATTGAGCGCATCGCTCGAGGAGCCTGTGACGGAAATTACGTCGACGGCCAGTTCTCCCACGCAATCCGAATTGCTGACCGCCCAGGAGCAAGGCCTGTCGCACGACGCCACATCCGGCCTGACGCCTGTCCCGGCACCGGTGCGGCCATCGGCACGGCCCGCGCCACCGGCGGTGCCGACATTGGAGCGGGGCACGCTGGATCTCGGCATTGAACCCGTGCGCGGGACACGTACGTGAGGCATTCGTATCATGAGTGAAGCCGCGCACGATACTTTTGTTTCCCATCTGATTGAGTTGCGTGATCGCCTGATCCGCGTACTGGTGGTATTCGGCGGATTCTTTTTCGCCTCGTTCTTCTGGCCGACGTGGCCGGTCCTGTATTCGCTGTTTGCCCAGCCCTTGATGGCCGCCCTGCCCGCCGGCGGCCAGATGATTTCCACCGACGTGGTCGGCGTGTTCCTGGTGCCGATGAAGATCGCGGCACTCGCGTCGTTTCTGGTGATGCTCCCGTATGCCCTGTACCAAGCGTGGGCGTTCATCGCACCCGGCCTGTACCAGCACGAGAAGAAATTCGTCATGCCGCTGGTATTTTCGTCGACCATGCTGTTCTTTGCCGGTATGGCATTTGCCTACTTCCTGATTTTCCCCATGGTGTTCAGGTTCATGGCATCGTTTGCGCCACAGGGAGTCGCGTGGATGACAGACATCGAGAAGTATTTCGGTTTTGCACTCTCGATGTTTGTGGTGTTTGGTATCACCTTTGAAACCCCGGTTGTGGTGGTGCTGTTGGTGAAGATGGGCCTCATCTCGGTCGACAAACTGAAGGAAATCCGCCCTTATGTATTCGTCGGGGCGTTCATCATCGGGGCGATCTTCACGCCGCCGGATGTACTCTCGCAATTCGCGCTGGCGGTCCCGCTGTACGTGCTTTATGAGACGGGAATTCTCTGCGCGCAAATGCTGGTCAAACCCAAGGCTGCGGAGGCCCGGTCGGGACAGGTTTAGCCGTCAATTCCGGGTGCGCGGCGGGCGAGGACGCTTGGCAATGTTCACCGCCAATTCGACGTCCTTCTGCTGGCGCGTGACATTGAAATTCGCGTTTTCGCCCGGCTTGAGCGCGGCAATTGCCGCCATGGCCGCCACGCTGTCCTGAATTGACTTGTCCTGGATCCGGTTGATGACGTCGCCGACTTTCATACCGGCCTTGTCAGCCGGCCCGCCGCGTGTCACTTGCGCCACCAGCGCGCCGCGAACCGCCTTGAGTTTCAGCGTTTCGGCCAGCTCGGGCGTAACGTCCTGCGGGGCGATGCCGATAAATCCACGGGTGACGGACCCTTCCGCGATTATTTGCTCCATTACATCCTTGGCCATCGAGACAGGAATTGCAAAGCCGATCCCGAGCGATCCGCCAGTACGGGAATAGATGACGCTGTTGACACCGATCAGATTGCCATTGACGTCCACCAGCGCGCCGCCTGAGTTGCCGGGATTGATGGCCGCGTCGGTCTGGATGAAATTTTCGTATCGATTGACGCCCAGCCGGTTGCGACCCAGACCGCTGATGATGCCCATGGTCACCGTCTGGCCTACACCGAACGGGTCGCCAATGGCGAGCACCACGTCGCCGACCTGCGCCTTTTCCGACTGGCCCAGGGTGATCGGGATGAGCCCCTTGCCTTCAACGCGCAGGACCGCCAAGTCGGTTTCGGGATCGGTACCCACCACTTTTGCGGGAATGACCCGGCCATCGGCGAAGGCGAGCTGAATTTCGCTAGAACCGTTCACGACGTGGTCGTTGGTGAGCACATAGCTGCCTTTTTCATCGGCATTGATGATCACGCCGGAGCCCAGGCTCCCCTGTGTTTCGGTCTCGTCGTCCGGCTCTTCAGTCTGGCCGAGGAACCGCCGCAACAACGGGTCATTCACCAACGGATGCCGGGGCGAGCGCACTTCGCGCGAAGACGAGATGTTGACGACCGACTGCATGGCACGCTTGGCGGCATCGGCATAACTGGCCCGCACGGTGCTCGGATTGGCCACCGTAAACAAGCCGCCCGCCGGTGACCCGGATTCGCGGATTTCCACCACGTTGCGTCGCCAGGGATTCCAATCCGGGCGGATGAGCGTGATGACAAACACCACCGCAAGGGTGATCGCCACGAATTCAGCAAAAATTAACCAGAGGCGTCGCATGAGTTCAGAAATAGATGACCGGATGGTTAGTATGAGGGGCCGGACAGTCGATTTCAAGGAAGAAAAGGGCAACGGTGTCGGCGTTGCCCCGGCGAAATACCAATTGTTGTGAGCGCCTACTTCTTTAGAGAGTCCCGTATTTCGCGGAGCAGAATAACATCCTCTGGAGTCGCCGGGGGGGCGGGCGCGGGAGCTTCCTTCTTCAGCCGGTTTATCTGCTTCACCATGAGGAAGATGATGAACGCCAGAATGGCGAAATTGAGGGCGATGGTAATGAAATTGCCATAGGCGAAGACCGGCACGCCCGCCTTTTTCACGGCTTCCAGCGTCAATGTCGTACCGGGTGGAATGTCCTTGAGGGCCACAAACATGTCGGCGAAATTCAAATTCCCGAATATTCGTCCCACGACCGGCATGATGAGATCATTTACGACCGAATCGACAATCTTGCCGAATGCGCCGCCGATAATGACACCTACCGCGAGATCGACAACGTTGCCCTTGACTGCAAATTCCCTGAATTCGGACATGAAACTCATTTATTAGCCCCTTAATTGCACATTGGTTTAGGCCTCCGTAAAGGCGGAATCACTCTATTCGCCACGTCCGCGTGTGTCAATGCACTGGCGCGAGAGGTCATTGCACATGATTTGCGTCGGTCAAATTCTCAATTCCGTGCGCCGGGGGCTTTAAGTTTGCAGGTGCTATCGGATAAAATAAGAGGTTGGTTTCCCATCCCACTGCCGCGCACGGCAATTTTTGCCGTTTTCGGCGCCAAATCGCGAAAAAGATCCGATTCCATGAGCGCAATCGTCCTGAATGAAGTAGATCCGAAGAAACGCCGCTTCCTGATCGCCGCCACCTCGGTGGTTGGTGCCGGCGCGGCGGTTGGGGTTGCCGTCCCGTTCGTCGGCAGCATGTTCCCTTCTGCCCGTGCACTGGCCGCCGGCGCGCCAATAGAAGTTGACCTGGCCAAGATCGAACCTGGCCAGATGCTGACCGTTGAGTACCGCGGCGCACCGCATTGGGTCATCAAGCGCACACCGGAAATGGTCGCGCAACTCGCCAAGAACGACAAAATGCTCGCCGACCCCAAGTCCGAAGGCTCCGTACAGCCTGAATACGCCAAGAATGAGGCTCGTGCCATCAAGCCGGAACTTTTCGTGGTCCGCGGGGTTTGCACGCATTTGGGCTGCTCGCCCACATTTCGTAAGGAAATTGGCGCTGCCGATCTGGGCGCCGACTGGCCGGGCGGCTTCTTCTGTCCCTGCCATCAATCAAAATTCGACATGTCCGGTCGCGTATTTGCCGGTATGCCGGCGCCGACGAATCTGGTCATTCCGCCCTACAAATTTCTCGCCGACAGCAAATTGCTGATTGGTGATGATTCCAAAGCCTGAGGAAAGAAAAAATGGCAAACGTCACCAAGCAAGCGATTGAACCCCCGATGGGTGGTCCGCTGGGCAAGGCCATTGTCTGGGTTGATGAGCGATTCCCGCTCATGGCGCTCTGGAAGGCGCACGCATCCGAGTACTACGCGCCGAAGAACTTCAACTTCTGGTACTACTTCGGCATTCTCGCGACCGTGGCGCTGGCAATCCAGATCGTCACCGGCATTTTCCTGACGATGAATTACAAACCCGATGCGAAGCTGGCGTTCGCCTCGGTCGAATTCATCATGCGCGATGTATGGGGTGGTTGGGTGATTCGCTATATGCACTCCACTGGCGCGTCGATGTTCTTCATTGTCGTCTACTTGCACATGATGCGCGGCGTGATGTACGGCTCATACCGCAAGCCACGCGAATTGTTGTGGATCTTCGGCTGCCTGATCTACCTCTGCATGATGGCGGAGGCTTTCTTCGGCTACCTGTTGCCCTGGGGTCAGATGTCCTACTGGGGCGCGCAGGTCATCATCAATCTGTTCGGCGCGATTCCCGTCATCGGAGAGGATCTTTCAATATGGATTCGGGGCGACTTCACGATCGGCGACGCGACCTTGAACCGTTTCTTCGCATTTCATGTCATCGCCGTCCCGCTGGCGCTGCTGGGCCTCGTGGTCGCCCATATCATGGCGCTGCATGAAGTCGGATCCAACAACCCCGACGGCATCGAAATCAAGAAAGATCTGTCACCCGATGGCACGCCCAAAGACGGCATCCCGTTTCATCCCTATTACACCGTCAAGGACACGGTCGGGACCGTGGTATTCCTGGCCGTATTCGCCGCCATCATGTTTTTCGCTCCGGACATGGGAGGCTATTTCCTTGAAGGACCGAACTTCGTACAGGCTGATCCATTGACGACGCCTGTTCACATCGCGCCGGTGTGGTATTTCACCCCTTTCTACGCCATGTTGCGCGCGGTGCCTTCCATGTTCGGCTCCCAGTTCCCCGGTGTCGCCGTGATGGGCGCCGCGGTGATGATCCTGTTCGCGCTGCCGTGGCTGGATCTCGGCAAGGTCAAATCCGTGCGTTACCGCGGCCCGATCTACAAGTGGTTTCTCGCGGCACTCGTATTCAGCTTCCTGATTCTCGGTTACCTGGGCACGGTGCCGACCACGGTTTGGGGACAACTGGGAGGTATGGACGTTGCCACGCTGGCGGCACGCATTCTGACCGTCGTGTACTTCCTGTTCTTCATTCTCATGCCGTGGTACACAAAAATAGACAAAGAACTGCCCGAACCGGAAAGGGTGAACTACTAATGATTACCGCACCTTTCACCCTCCGTACCCTGCGCGCTGTGCGTACATTATCGGCGGTCGCCCTGGCGGCAATTGCGCTGAACGGCGGCAGCGCATTTGCGTCGGCTGGCGAAGTGGCCCTGGACAAGGCGCCGATCAACCTGAATAACCATGCCTCGCTGCAACGAGGCGCGCGCAATTTCGTCAATTACTGCCTGAACTGTCACAACGCCGCCTTTATGCGCTACAGCGCGCTGACCAAAATCGGCCTGTCCGAGCAGCAAATCCGCGACAACCTGATGTTCACGACGGATAAATTCGGCGATACGATGGTGTCGGCACTGGATGCAAAAGACGCCAAGGACTGGTTCGGTGTCCTGCCGCCGGATCTCACCCTGGTGGCCCGCGTGCGCGGCTCCGATTGGCTATATACCTTCCTGCGCAGCTTCCATCGCGACGACGCGTCACCCAGTGGCTGGAACAATGTGGTGTTCATCAATACCGCCATGCCGCATGTGCTTCACGACCTGCAGGGCACCCAGCTACTTGCGAAGGTGGGCGAAAAGCCGGGACACGGAGGACACGTCGAGCCGGTGATGAAACTGGCTGTCGATCGCGCCGGCACCATGACCACCACCGAGTACGACCAGTTTGTCGTCGACCTGGTGAACTACATGACCTACATGGCAGAACCCGCGCGCGTGCAGCGAGGCCAGATCGGCATCCTTGTGCTGTTCTTTCTTACCGTCTTGTTTTTCGTCAGCTTGTGGTTGAAGCACGAATACTGGAAAGACGTCAAATAGCATCGACGACGTCCGGCCAGGAAGCCAGCCGCGCTCTCATGCGCGGCTTGGCATTTCAAGAACCCGATAGCTCCACAACATAACCAGAAACAGGTAACCCACCATGATGACCTTGTACTCGGGGACGACGTGTCCATTCAGCCACCGCTGCCGTATCGTGCTTTATGAAAAAGGCATGGACTTCCAGATCCTCGACGTGGACCTGATGAACAAGCCGGAAGACCTGGCGGTGATGAATCCATACAACCGCACACCCGTTCTGGTCGAACGCGACCTGATTCTGTACGAATCCAATATCATCAACGAGTATATCGACGAGCGTTTTCCGCATCCGCAATTGATGCCGGCTGACCCGGTCATGCGTGCCCGGGCCCGCCTGATCCTTTTTCGCATGGAAAACGAGATTTTCAACCACGTCGATACCCTTGAACGCGGCAAGCCGAACCAGCATGACAAGGCGCGACTCTACATCCGGGAGAACCTCATTCAGCTGGCGCCCATTTTCGTCAAACAGAAGCATATGCTGGGTGATGAATTTTCGATGCTCGATGTCGCCATCGCACCCCTGTTGTGGCGCCTCGAGCACTATCAGGTCGAAATGCCAAAAGCCGCCGCACCCCTGCTGAAATACGCCGAACGCCTGTTTTCCCGTCAGGCGTTTATCGATTCCATGACCGCGTCTGAAAAGGCGATGCGCAAATAGGCAGCGTCATTCCGCGTGAATTTCACCCGCGCCGTCGCGGGTCGGAAATGACACCCGCAACCATGGCTGAACCGACCATCAAGCCTCATTTCATCCGCGGAAACGTCAAATGGCGCAAGGACTGCGCCCGCGGACGCGTCGGCCGCGAAGCAGCCAGCGTAGCGGGCGCAATACAGTCCATTGCTTTTGGCGGGCACGATGGCTGAGCTGTCCACAAAGCCTTATTTGATTCGTGCCGCCTATGAGTGGCGCAAGGACTGCGCTCGCGGACGCGTCGGCCGCGAAGCAGCCAGCGTAGCGGGCGCAATACAGTCCATTG
>JBDTSU010000013.1:0-24379 GCA_039930965.1 Betaproteobacteria bacterium | reverse complement strand
CGCGACGTGACAGTGGCTATCGTGGAAACCGACGGTGACATCAGCGAGATCGAGCTAGGATGCGATGCACGCGATGTGCCGCTTATCTTGACCATCGTGATGGCCATCGTGCGATTGAATCGGCCGTCGCGAACCGCATCGTCGGCTGATTGAAGAAGGCCCGCCCAATGGCGTTGCACAATTTAATACGCGTGGAACCGGCTGTGTGAACCTGTCAATTAAATCGGGCGCTTTGGAATATCGAGGCCGGCAATCACCGCGGGGCGCGCCTTGAATTGCGCCAGCACTCGCTGCACGTTTTTGAATTCGTCATAGCCGACCAGATCGCCGGCGCCGTAAAAGCCGACCAGATTGGTTACCCAGGGCAGGGTCGCAATGTCGGCGATGGTGTACGTGTCGCCCATGATCCAATTGCGCCCGTCGAGCCGCTGGTCAAGCACCTTCAGCAGGCGACGCGACTCGGCGACATAGCGGTCGCGTGGCCGCTTGTCTTCGAAATCCTTGCCGGCAAACTTGTGAAAGAAACCGACCTGTCCAAACATCGGGCCGATGCCGCCCATCTGGAACATGAGCCATTGCAGCGTCTCGTAGCGACCCCGCGCATCGGCCGGCATCAGCTGTCCTGTCTTGTCGGCAAGATAGACCAGGATGGCGCCCGATTCAAACAGGGCCAGCGGCATGCCGTCGGGGCCGTTGGGATCGAGGATCGCCGGGATCTTGTTGTTCGGGTTGAGCGAGAGGAATTCAGGCGACATCTGGTCGTTGGTATCAAAACTGACGCGGTGTACCTCGTAGGGCAGGCCGGTTTCTTCGAGCGTGATGGAAACCTTGACGCCGTTGGGTGTGGGGAGTGAATAGAGTTGCAAGCGCTCCGGATGCTGCGGGGGCCATTTGCTGGTGATGGGAAATGCGGAGAGGGGGGAAGGGTCCGGCATGGTTGGGCCTGAGGAAATTGCGTGAGCAGGAAAGGGAGGGTTCCGCAATATCGTAACCAAATGGCCAGGATCGATATTTCTCGCATTGAGGAAGTAAAGCAAGCCCGGACCTTTTGTTTCGCCTTGATTCTAGTTCCTCTTCCGCACGGGAAGCGAACCGTACTCAAGATTTCGTTATTCCCAATACGGCTCACGCGCGTTGGTCACGCCAACGCACGATGGGTGTCAGCCGCAATATTGACGGGGGCCGAAAAACGCCTGGCCCTTCAACCACCGTGATGGTGCGTCCGGCGGTGAAAGTATGAAGCCAGTATCAGCTTGTCGCCTTCTTCAGGTCGGCCTTGACGTCGCCGAAACCAGACTGCGCTTTGCCGAGCGTGTTCTTCACCTTGCCCTTTGCTTCCATTTCCTTGTTGCCCAGAACCCTGCCGGCAACTTCCTTGAGTTTTCCGGCAACCTCTTTTTTCCGGCCTTCGACTTGATCTTTGTTCATGATGATTCCTTTAAGTTTTTGATGACGATGAGGCGCTGAGAGTGATCCCTGTGCCGGCGCTAAGTCACGCTGCGTCCACTGATCACTCTCAACAGGACAACCACAATTGCAACCACCAGAAGGACATGAATCAGTCCTCCGGCCGTGACAGACGTGACCAGGCCGAGCAGCCACAGGACGACCAGGACAAGGGCAATGGTGTAGAGCATGGCAACTTTCCTTTCAAGTAATTGGCGCTGATCAACAAAGCCGGGATGATTCCCCACTCACGACGAATCATCCCGGTCCCGTTGATGCAACGCCTGAACAAGCGGGCTCAGTCAGGATCGGTCTTTACGCGGCTATTCCCAGTACGGCGCACGCTGGTAATACTTGTATACGTCGCGATTCCACTTCTCGTCTGCCATTGAAGGCCACGCGTCAGGATTGAATCCCGGGGCAGCTTCCAGGCGTTCCTTGGAGATGTCGAGCACGTAGTTGTTTTTTTCCACGTTGTACTCGAATGCGCTGAACGGAATGGCGAACAGTTTCTCGCCGATGGTCAGGAAGCCGCCAAATGAAACGACGGCATAGGCCACCCGACCCGTACGCGGATCGATCACGACTTCCTTGACATCGCCGAGGCTGTCACCCTTGGGGCTGACCACGTCGGTGCCGATCATGCTTGATGCTTTTACAGGTGAATTCGAAAATACTTGTACTTGATTCATGGTGATTCTCCGATAGATGAAACAACAAACTCAGGTCATCAACGTTACGTGGAGGCGAATGTGATCCGACCATTCGTTGATTCCCGGTCGTTGAATTCCTGAGAAAAGGTTAGGCCGGAAGTGACCTTTCCACAGTGCGAGAACGCACATACCGGCCGCAGAATGCGCGGCGACATGGGCAACATGCTTTGGTTCAGATATTCCATGAATTGCGGGCTCACGTGTTTCAATACACCTGCCGGACAATCACGCGGCTCGCGTTCACGCCGTTGAGCGTGTAACTCATCGTCCCGCTGGCGGCATCGGTGAATGCAAGCGTCACGCTGCCGGCCACGGTTGGCGTATTGGTACCATTCCAGGCAGTGGTGAGCGGCTCGCCGCCGGTCACCTGATAAAGCGTACCCGTGCAACCCGTTCCACTGACGGGACAATTGGGTACCACATACCAGATCGCTTTTCCCAGCGCATCGTAGGTATACCAGGCGGCGAAGATGGTGCCAAATTGCTGGGTGAGTGAAATGCCCCAGCCCGATTCGTTGGCGTTCCACCACAGGTCCGTGTAATCGACCGCTGGCGGCGTCGTGCCCGTTGCAAAGACCTGCTGCGTGATGGCCTTGGACCCGGCGATGTTATTGATGTTGTAGGTGAACGCACCCGTGCTGGTGTTGGAAAAAGTCAATGTACCGGAACCCACGCGGGTCACGTTTTTGGCCGAGCCATTCCATGTCAGTGCCGGCGAAGTGCCCCCTGTCACCTTGTAAATATCACCAGTGCAAGACAATGAAGATACCGGGCAATTGGGGATCACGTACCAGGTGGGCAATCCCACATCGTCATACGTGTAGAGTGCCGCGAAGATCATGTTGCCATGCTGGGTGATGCTCATCCCCCAGCCCGACTCGTTTGCATTCCACCACAGCCCTTGATACTTGTTGGCCACGGCGGTCGCGGTATTGATCATCACGAGATTGGCTTTCTGGATCACGCCATTGCTTGGCATGCTTTCCAGCGGCAATTCGCTGAACGTGCCACCGGCATTGGCAATGGGTAGCCGGGCGATCGCATCGACGGCCGCCATGCTGCCGGCGCTTACTTCGCCGAACACGGTGAAGCCACCGCTCGATGTATCCAGTGTCGCGCCGTTATCGGCCAGATTGATAAACCACTGCGATGTGGCACTGTTGGGTTCGCCGCTGAACTTGGCCATGGCAATCGTGCCGCGCCGGTTCGATCGCGTCGAACTGAACTCATTGGCAATGGGTGCGTTCGTCGCGATGCTGCTCATATTGCCATTGGCGTCATTCCACACGTAACCGCCACCTTGAATGACGAAGCCCGGCACGCTGCGATGAATAAAGGAATTGTTGTACCGGCCGCTATTTACATAGTTCAGGAAATTGGCAACCGTGACAGGCGCGGCATTGTCATACAGGTTGATATCGATGGCGCCTTGCGGCGTCGCCAAGCTTACCGTCGTGGCCTGGCTGGCTGTCGGGAGGGCAAGGGCGACCATGGCGGCCAATGTAAGTGGGAGTGCATGTTTGTACCGAATCGAAAACATTTTTTTCCTTTACCGGCGTAATTGGCTGGCGCATATGAATGGGCTGGGTTGTGGGTTGTGTGTGCGCGGACTGGTCGCGATGCGCGATGCGCGGTGTGCAGTGATATTGCGACCATGTCGTGGCGGCGTTTGCCAGTTGTCAATTCGCCATAGACGAAGATAACCGCGGCATCGCAAATCCAGCACAGGCTAATCGCCCAATGTCACGTCAGCGTGATCGCACAGCCGGTGTAGGAAACGGGGCCAAGCACTCGCACGGCGCAAGTTCAGCCGGGTCGGGTCAGAGTGAACTGCAAATTACAACGCCCGCAGTGCGGGCGTTGAGGATCTACTTTTTGCAGGGGAAGGGTCTGCTGTGGAAATCAACTCGAATCTGGCCCCGAGTATTCCCTGGCCTAAATTTGATTCTGCTTCGCGGGGCAACCTCAGAGCCGGCGCTTTTTGACTCTTATTGGCGCTCGCCCATGAAAACCGCACGCGCGGGTCTTGTCTACTTGTCGCCGCGCTCTTTGAGATACCGTGGCAATTCCACTTTTCCATCGAGGTCGGGACGCGACATGGCGGCCTTTTCCCTGGCCTCATCGAGGCTCAGGGTCGCGGAATCATCGTGCGGATCCTCGTAGCAGTCGCCGCCGCCGTAGACCCAGTAGCGCGGCTTGCCATAGGCGCCGCCCGCGGTGGTCTGCACCACACGCGGATGGCGGCGTTTCTCGGCGCCGCGCTTTTCTGCCGGGCCCGTCGGTACGCTCTCGGTGCCGCCGCCAAGGACGAGTTCCTCGTCGTCGGCCGCGTCCACCCGATCAGGCCCGGTCGGCTTTTCGGCCGCGGAACCGTGCCTGAACAGCTTCGAAAACAATCCCATAGGTCCTCCCGCCTTCATGGCCGACTGCGCGAATCAATGACTCCGAATTTACTCCTGAATTGCAACGACCGCTCGGCGCGGCCGGGAGGCGGCTGATACTTGCCGGACCGCCCGGACCATGCTCGAAAGATCAGGTCAAAGGGACCAGAATGAGCTGTCCCCAGTTTCGCGGAACGTTTATTCAAGCACCGCGCCACGCACCTTTACTTGATTTTCGCCCGCTCTTCCTTCATGAGTTTGTCTGCATCCACGCCTTTGTCTTTCATCGACGCGAAGGTGCGTTCCCATCCCTTGCGCTGGGCCGCCATCTCCTTGTCAAAATCGCCGGTCGACATCGCCAGGCAAGTGGCGTTGTCTTTGGCGACTTCTTTTTTGACGTTTTCGTCCGAGCAGTCCTCGGCCTTCTTCAAATTGTTCTTCACGGAAAACTGGCAGGCGCGCACAACGTAGCCGGGATACTCGGGAGAGCCTCTGGTGGCCGCGCAATAACCCTTAAGGTCGTGCTTCGCCATCGGCCGTTCCATGTTTGCGATCGTCCTGGCGCCTTTGCGCATTTCTTCGTCGGGCTCCCCTCCCCAAACGCCGGGCGCGGCGAAGCATATGCTGGTGAACATAAAAACCGGCGCCATGCGAATCCTGATAGACATGATGATTCCTCGTTGGTGTTGTGGGGCGGGAAAAGCGGGACACGTTGAAGGAAGAACAGTGCGCGAGCCGAATGTTTCGCTACGGATCAGCTTTCGCTTAAGTAAGCGCCATTGTAGCCATGCCCCTTTGATGATTCAGGTTCGCCAATTGATCCGTAATCAAACCAGCCGGTAAATTGATGCCAAAGGTCCATTTCCACCCACGCCATCCTTGATGTAGTTCGATGTGTCCCGGACAGGTCCAATCCGCCGGCATCAGCGATTCGGCGCCAGTCGGCGCACAGCCAGCATCGTGCAATCGTCGGTCGGCTGTGTCGAACCGGTGTGGCCGACGACCCGCGCATACATTGAATCGAGCAGCGCAGGCAGCGGGTTTGCGCCGCGCTGCTGCAGCCACTCTAGGCAGCCCTGCTCGGAAAACTGTGCGCCCGCCGCGTTTTCCGCTTCGGTCATGCCGTCGGTGTAGAGCAGCAGCGTTTCGGCACATGTGAGTTTTCGCTCCATGCTGGTGTAGTGCCTGCCGCTCGCCGCACCCGCCATCATTCCCTTCGGCAGCGGCAGCAGCATCGCGTCGCGTTCGCCGCACACCATCGGCGGACAATGCCCCGCGTTTGAATAGACAAACCTGCCACTCTGCACGTCGAGAAAACCACAGAACAAGGTGACGAACAGGTTGGTATCGTTGCCGATGCACAGGCGGTCGTTCAGTGTTTCGAGGATCTTCTCCGGCTGCAGGGTATCCATCGCCAGAATCCGCAGCAGCCCGATGACCCGCACCATGAATAGCGCGGCGGCAATGCCGTGGCCCGACACGTCGCCGATGCAGATGAACAAGGTGCGTTTGTCCACGAAAAACGCGTCGAACAGGTCGCCGCCCACTTTCGAAGCGGGCTCCATGAAGCCACAGGCCTCGATGTCGGCGCGCCCCGGAAATAGCGGCCGCTGTAGCGGCAGCATGCTGGCCTGAAGCTGGCGTGCCACTTCCAACTCTTTCTTGAGGTGTTCGAGCTCGAGCCGCTCACGCTGCAGCGCCAGCGATTTTTCATTGGAGCGGCGCATGCGCTCGGAAAGCGTGGTCATCAGGTTCTCGGCCACGCCGCGCAGCTTGATGAGGCGCTTCCAGAACACGTCCTTGTCGAGTCGCAGGACACGGGCATCGGTGGCCGCCAGCACCTGCGCCGAAATCGGCTTGCCGTCGATAGCCGAGAGCTCGCCGATGCATTCGCCGACCGAGAGCTCGATGGCGGTGGCGGGGTTCGCGTCCTTGCCCAGGAAGGCCGTCAGCTTCCCTGACAGCAGGATGAATACACTTCGGTTGCGCGCCCCCAGCCGCAGCAGGGAATCGCCGGCGGATAACAGCAGCACGTCGCACTCCGCCAGTGAGGCAACCAGTTCGTCCGGGTCGGCATCGCGAAACAGGGCGATCCAGCGAAAGTCGTCCTCGCGGCGGGCGCTGCGCCGGCGGTTCGGTGCGACCAATCCCTCCGCAATGCGGCGGTCATGGCCGCGACGAAAATGAGTTGTGGCAAAAGATTTCATTGCACTTTCCAGCGCGTGCCAAACGTCAGATGGTTGCGTCCCTCTTCATGGCGATAGTCCAGCCAGTCGGAAAAACGGCGGATCATCACGAGCCCAAGGCCGCCCGGCGCGGCTTCGTCGAGCGTTTTGGGCAGCGGCTTTTCCGCGACAGACAGCGGATTGAAGGCAATGCCCGCATCCGACACCGTCACGCCGGCTTTGCCGCTCTTCGCATCGGCGACGACCTCCAACTTGAGCCCCACCGGCGATGACAGCGCATTCGCCCCGCCGTGGCGAATGACATTCGCCAGCACCTCATTTAGCGACAGCACCAGCCGCTCCGCCATCGCCTGCGGCACCTCGCGTTGCTGGCAAGCCGATTCGAGCCACTCCGAGGCACGCCGGACTTCAGCGCCACTGGCGTTGATTGAGAGTTCGTCAAATGGGGGCAACACAATCAGCGGCGGCAACACAGGTAGCCCGGCCCGCTATTCAGGCGGTGACAGACTTTTCGGCGTCGGCAATATTTTTGAAGACGGGAATCAGTTCGTTCACCCCGGTGGCCTCGAGGCTCATCATGACCGTCGAGTCGCCATGGACCACCAGCGCCATCTTGCCCCCGCGCTGCTGAACCGTCTTGGCGCTGGTAATGAGCGCGCGGATGCCGATCGAGGCGAGGTACTTGAGCCGCGACAGATCGACCACCACCCCTTTTTTCGGCGCCGCGGTCAGTTCCTGGAGCTGCTCGGCGACCGAGTCGGTACCCGGCAGGTCGAGGCGCCCAGTGATCGCGATCCGGCGAAGATCATCGCCGACGTCTGTATGGCTGATGGACATGGTGAATTCTCCTACCAGAGTTTGAAAGCGGCAGCGCCGCAAGTATGACATGGGCGCATTTGCCATGTTGGGCGGCTGCCAGGCAGCGCCGCAACCTGAAGGGGCCGATATTGTCAGGCTGTGAAAATAATGCGAGCACCTTGATCCGCGATGGGCCGGAAAAGCGCGCGGATGCCCGGAAACCTCTGATTGAGTATCTGGGATCGCGTTTTGACGAGATGGACCGGCGGACGCGTCCGCGTGGCGAAGCCGAGCAGTGTAGGCGGCCCGATTGGACTTGTTTCGCGTCGCATCCCCGCGGGCGGGGCCCCTGCTCTGCGCGTCCGCAAGCCCGCTGCAAGGCGCGCGACCCGGATACGTGATCAGAGGTTCCTTAAGGTGATTTCGCAAGAAACAGCCAACTTGATACAACCTCTATCAGCCAGGCACGCGCCCAAAATGCGGCATGCGCCTACAGCGCCTCAACACCAAAGCACGCACATTGGTAATACCTCATTGGCCGGTTCGGAGTGTGACATGCTCAACTATACGATTATGGAACATGACGGGGTATTGGTGCTTACCTCCGATTCCCCGTTAAACCAGAAGGACTTCGCCGGGTTATGTGCGACCGTGGATGCGTACCTTGCCAAACATGAAAAACTGCGTGGCGTGCTGGTCTATGCGAAGCGATTTCCCGGCTGGGAAGACGTGAGTGGCTTCAGCGCTCACCTGCATTTCGCGCGCGACCATCGTGACAAGGTCGAACGCATCGCCATCGCGACCGACAGCATGGTCGCCGGCATCGCCGAATCGCTGGCGAAACTCTTCACACCGGCGGACGTCAGGCGATTTGGCTATTCCGAGCCCGATATCGCAATGGGCTGGCTGAAGGCCCGGGCCGCCTGAAGGCTTGTGTTGCACTGATATTGATATCGCATTCCGCTGCCAGTCATCACCCGGCGCGCTGGAAACCTCCAAAGACAGTTGCATGGTCGAGCGCAGCAAGATTCGATATTTTCGATACGCGGTAGCCGTCCAATTGCGCTTACTTGATGTCTTGACATCCTCGTCCAGAGACCCTTGTGGCGTGTGCCGGGCCGTCCGTAGAAGCACGATCTGTGCTCGAAACAACTCACAACCGTTACGGAATGTAACGCGCATAAATGGAACTCAGGTTTCGTCGGTTGGTCGTAACCCCATCCCACCAATTGAGGGTGGCAGCAATGCAATAGGCAACTCACCGGGTAATTTTTCCTGCAGCCAAGTGTCCGGGTACGCGAGTACGTTCAATGGATAAAGATAACGTCGCGATTGGGACGATTCAACTAACGAGGAGCCAGACTCATGCTTGTCCGCGAAATAAAGATCGTCAATCGACTTGGCCTGCATGCGCGGGCCTCGGCGAAAATTGTTCAACTCGTGTCGCGATTCAGCAGCAACGTGGCGCTTGTCTTTAACGGCCGCCGGGCAAATGCTCGAAGCATCATTGCGGTCATGCTGTTAGCCGCCAGCATGGATGCGATTATTTACGTTGAAGCCAATGGCCCCGACGAGGCGGACGCCGTATCGGCCATCACGCAACTGATCAACGACCGATTTGGGGAAAGAAGCTGAACAGGATCATCCCGGTTCATCTATCCGCGAAGTGCGGGGCGAGGCTTTGCAATATCGCATCTGAGCGAATGCCGCATTGAAGGACGCGACCGGATATTGCGCGCAATTCCTATCGCTTTGCTCGTGACCGCCGGGATACTTTCCTGACGACTATTTTCTCTTTCTGCCACATTTCCGGAAATATTTTTCTGCCCAAATCCGGCCGCGTGTCGTAAAAAACCAGTAACGCCGTGTACGCAACCGGTAACGTCGTGAAGCCCCAGACGCCGAAGTGCGTCATCAAAAAACTCAGGAACACAAAGGTGGCGATCAAGGCGACCTGTGCGGCATAGGCGGCCTTTGAGCGCTGGCGATCCTGCGCCAGGTCGCCGACCAAGGGTGCTACCTGTGGTGACGTTCCTTTCTCGCCGACGACCGTTGTCGCTTCGAAGCCCAGTTGCGCGCGTAAGCCGGCGACGAGCGAGACAAAGGCAATCATGGCCCAGAAAGTATTGTGCGACAGCACCTCCGACCAGTCGGTGCCTGCGCTCAAACTGAAAATCAGTGCCGCCCCGAAAATTGGCACCGTGATGATGGCGGCGACCACGGCGAAAAGAAGGCTCAGTATCGCGACCGCCGCCAATCGGGCAGGCAGCAAGGTCGCCCGTGGATCAACCGTGGTGGGGTCGGTGGGCGCGCGCGTCAGGCCGACGATCAGTATCAGCCCCAGCGAGAGATTGAACGCAGTCAACAGCAGGTAACGGGGAATGCTGCCGTCGAGTAGATACAAAGAGACGAGCGGCGTCGCATGGCGCGCAAGGTCACAAGCGAGTTTGTTGAAATTGATCACCGGCATTTCGCTTCGCGGGTTGGCTGGATGTGAGGTGATGAAAACGAGGCGGACGTAATTGTTCGCGACGCAAGCAAGTCTACGTCAACGTCGTGCGAATCGAAATGCGTGCGAGCGCAACATGCCGGATCGGAAAACGCTGATTCAGCCCGCCAAGAACACTGTCATGTCGAACAGGCCGCAAGCGTATTGGACCGCATTGCCGATGCGCCGTCTTCATACAAACCGGAAGACAGTGACTCAGGAATGTGGCGGCAGGTGCGGAGCGGATCGAAACGGGGCTGCAATCGAGGGGCGCCGGACTCGGCCCACCCCTTTCCTGGCGAGACGCCGAAATACGCTATCGCGAGCCTTGCGCCAGCAATACCACCCTTACCGAGTGAAACAGGATCAGGATGTCGAGCCACAGGCGGTGATTCTTCACGTAATACAGATCGTACTCGAGCTTGTCGGCAGCATCCGTCACCGATGCGCCGTAGTTGTGCCGCACTTGCGCCCACCCGGTGACGCCCGGCTTCACGCTATGCCTCGCGGCATAAAATGGCACCGACGCCGATATCTGATCAACGAAGTACGGCCGCTCCGGTCGCGGGCCGACGAGGCTCATTTCGCCCCGCAGCACGTTGAAGATCTGCGGCAGTTCGTCGATGCGTGTCAGGCGCATGAAGCGGCCGACGCGGGTCACGCGCGAGTCGCCCGCCTGGGCCCATTGCGGCTTGCCGTCTTTCTCTGCGTCGGCGCGCATGCTGCGGAACTTGAGTACATTGAACGTCCGGCCGCCAAGGCCGACACGCTCCTGGCGATAAATGACGGGGCCCACGCTATTGAGCTTGATGGCAATCGCCGCGCAGAGCATGAGCGGCAGTGCGAGCAACAGCAGGGTGAGGCTCGCCACGATGTCAAAACAGCGCTTGACGGCCATGCGCACGATACCTTGGCGAAATCCGTGGCCGAAGATAAACCAGCTCTCACGCAGGTTGTCGATCTGCACCTTGCCGCCATGCCGTTCGAAGAACGCCGAAAGATCGAGCACCTTGATGCCCTGCAATTTAAGGTTCAGCAACTCGGTCAGCGGCAACGCGCCGCCACGGCGTTCACGTACCGCGATCACGATTTCGCTGACGTTGTGCTGTGCGGCGATCTGCGCAAGGGACAGCGAAGAACAAAGGCGCTTGTCGGACGGGATCGACGCGCTGATTTCAGCGCCTGCATTCGGCGAATAGAAGCCAACCACCCGAAGACCGCGGTTGCCGCTTTTATCAATGGCCTCCTTGACCGCGACAGCATCGGTGCCGACGCCGTAGATCACAATGCGACGTTGTACAAGTGCCGTGCCAAAGACAATCCCAGCCAGTTTGCTGGCGACGCTGCCCTGGTGGCCAAGCCAGCTTTCAAACTGGCCGGTGGAGGATTGATCTTGAGAGAGTTGAGTATCGCTGAGAGATGCCGTTCTTGCCATGGTCAGGATGTCCGATTTCAGAAGCTGGGTGGCTGAAGAAGGTTTCATCATCGGCGCATGGAATGTGAACGTATGTGACATCTGCCACAAAAGCGGGTGGCGTAACAATCTTTGACATTGTTGTCGGGGAATTCCTTTACAGAGCGGACGGCGCGGGTAGTTTGATGGCGAACTGTGTATCAACCGGGCACTGGTAGGCATCGTGGGCTGAAATGGCTGGTTAGGCGCGTGGATGCCGGGGTGTATTTGGAAAGTTAGAGCCCGGTTTTTCTGCCGGTCAAACTTGATCAGCATCCATTAACAGTAACAAAGGGTAATAAGGGAGGTACCACCATTACTTTTCCAACTTACGCCGCCAACCGCCCGATCTGATCCAGGTCGGCGCCAATCAACTTGCGCGACTCCTCAAGGTCGTAGTCAGCTTGCAGCCCTAGCCAAAACCCCTCACTGGTCCCGAATGCCTTGGCAAGGCGGAGTGCCGTATCCGCCGTGATGCCGCGCTTGCCCAGGACGATTTCATTGATGCGGCGCGGCGGAACGCCTGTGGCGCGGGCGAGTGCGTTTTGGCTGATTTCCAAGGGCAGCAGGAACTCTTCCAGGAGTACCTCGCCGGGGTGAATATTGGGCAGAGTTTTTGTCTTCATTTGCGACCTCAGTGATAATCCACAATCTGTACTTCAGTGACGCTTGCATCGCTCCATCGAAAGCAAATCCGCCATTGATCGTTTACGCGAATACTGTGCTGGCCTTTCATGTCTCCCTTCAACGCTTCCAGCCGATTGGCGGGCGGGATGCGTAAGTCGTCGAGACGTCTTGCGTTATTGATCATACGAAGCTTTCGCCGCGCGATTGATTGAATCGCAATCGGCAGGTGGCGCGATACTTCGCCATTCCAAATACGCTCCGTTTCCTTGTCGGCGAAATTCCGGATCATGAATGATTGTAACGGTTGGCGTTATATAACGTCAACCGTTATAGCCGACAAAACGGGAAGGCTTGGCGTCAAACATGATCAAAGGGTCCAGGGACTGAGGTTTCCTCACGAATCACGCTCCCGTCATCGCATGATTGATTGCGTCGACGGCTTGCCGTCGCAAACTTCTTCGTATTCCGCAAAGGTCTTCGGCGAGAATGACACTTGATCAGAGTTTCCCTAGCACGGGTACGCCTCATGGGCGAAAAATGGCAGGAGAGGCGCGTGGATGCTAGAGTTTGCTTGCAAAGTCGAGCCCGGCACCCCTGATTGAAAATGCGCGTCCGGCACTTAACGAGACGTCCCGCAAAGGAGAAATCATCATGTCCCTTCAGATGGCCCCCACCATTTCCGCCTTTGAAGATCGCCCGATGGCGGAAAGGGGCTGGCGCGTGACACGCGGGTTCGCTGGGCGCTGGAAGAAGTGGCGCAACCCTTGTGGCTATTCGCGGGAATGACGAAAGCAACAAACACGTTTTTTGTGAGCAACCAGCCGGCTGAAAAGCTGTACCTCAAGATCTCAGGAGAAAACTATGGACAAACAAACACCATCACTTGCCGCTGAGATTGAGACGATGAAGAAAATCTACGCCGCGATCAACCGCAATGATATTCCGGCCGCCATCACATTCTTTGACCCGCAGATAGAATGGATCGAACCGACCCATTATTCGGGAGGCGGCGGAACGTTTCGCGGGCACGCTGACGTGATGGCAAAATTTTTGAGCGGGCGCAATAGCTGGGCCGAAGGAAGTTGCAACCTGGAAGGGTTCACTGTCGCCGGCGACAAAATCGTTGTTTTCGTGCATGCGCTCGTCAGACTGAAAGGCCACACGGATTGGATCGACGGGCGCTTTGCCGATGTCTGGACCTTCCGCGACGGCAAGGCCATTCAGGGGCGCTCGTTCGGCGAAAGGCAGGAGGCGCTTGACTGGGCTGGGGCCAAAGCCTCAGATAAAACCTGACCTCGATGCTACTCGGGTATTTTGGCGGGAGAGGCGCATGGATGCCGGGGTTTAAGAAAATTGGTGTTCTCCGATTGTTGAGTCCTAATGGAATTCGGGAATGTTTTTCAACAAGTGTCCGCCCGGGTAACGGGATCGGGCCTTGAAAATCGCCTTTCAAATCGTGTTGCTGCATTGAAAGACCGGCCCCCATTCTTTTGCTGGGACTTGATGCGACGCAGCCAATCGCGCATCGCTTCCGCCACGAGTCTCGGTTGTCCCATGGCCGAGAGATGGGCGCACTCGTCAATCACCGCGAGATGCGCACCCGGAATGGCGGCTGCCATCTCTTCGTGCATTTCCAGCGGCGCGATGACGTCTTCCCGCCCACACAGTACCAGCGTGGGGCAATCGATACTTCCCAGGTAAGGGCGGCTGTCGATGCGTCCCATGCTGGCGCGCTTCTGACGCAGGAAGGCATCCTTGCCGACGCGATATCCCATCGAATACAGGGTGTCGACGATGGAGTGGTATTTCATGCGCGAGGGATGCACCAGCGTCGGCATCAAATTATCGAGAACGATCTGAAAATTGCTTTCGGCTTGCGCCATTTGGGTATGGCCGTTGGCCGTCGCTTCCGGCGTATCGGTGCGCGCATTGGTATCGAGCAGGGCAAGGCCCAGCACACGCCCGGGTGCCTGCCGCATGATCTCCAGCGCGACATCGCCGCCCAGTGAAAGGCCGGCGAGGGCGAATTGTTGCGGGGCGTGCGCCAGTACCTCGGCGGCCAGTTCCGGGATGGTATCGGCCACCGTCATATCGGCTACCAAGGTCTGGGCGATGTCGGCGAGGTCCTCCTCCTGGTATTGAAACAGGCGCGCATCATTGAGCAGCCCGGGAAGAAGGGGAAGATTTACCTTGGGTACGTTGGTCATGCAGTTGCCTGTTGATTGAGCGGTCTTGTGTTGCGCGGTGGTTTGCGACAAGTGCACTTTGCGGCAATATCTCAATCTGGCCTGTAGGATAAAGTCTTCAAAATCCTGTCGCCAAACATGCCGACACAAGCATTTACAATTCGGGACGGAGATTCGATCAATCACTCAAGACCACGCCAAGGAGGCTCAAGCGATGAGAAAGCTGATTTCAACCCTGTTTATCTCACTCGACGGCGTTGTCGAATCGCCGGATAAATATGTGCGGCCCGAGATGTATGAGGACTTCCCTGAAGAAGTCGACACGGCGTTATCAGAGCAGGACGCGGTACTGATGGGCCGCAAAATTTACGATGAATGGTCCCTGTTCTGGCCCGCTGCAAACATCGAACCCTTTGCGACGTTCATCAACAACACGCCAAAATTCGTCGTCAGCAGCAGCTTGCGGGAAGTCAATTGGAAGTCGTCAACGTTGATTAGCCATGACGCGACGGGAGCCATCGCCAAACTGAAGGCGCAATCAGGCAAGACGATTGGCGTTCACGGCATCAGTCTCGTCCAATCCCTCCTGTTGTCCGGTACGCTCGATGAGCTGCGCCTCATTCAGGTTCCGGTCATTGCGGGAAGTGGACGCCGATTGCTCGAACACGGCGGACCACCGATTCAGTTGGACCTCCAATCGTCGCGGGCAACGCGAACCGGGCTGAATTATCTGGTGTACACGCCGCGGCGTTGAAGCGCGTACCCATGCAGATCAATGGGCGAATGGAGCGCGGAAAGACATCAAAGCGGCATCAAAGCGCCATCAATATCGCGGGAAAATCAGCAGGAGTCACGGGGCAGGTCTTGCAATATCATATGATAACAAAAGACCTGAATGGACGGTCCTGTCTTGCCACCAACTTGATTTCCGCATCGCGTGCGCGTAGAGCCAACCTGGGCCTGGATAATGGGTGACCCCATTTGTACCGTTCAAGCGCAACTTTGAGTTGTAAGCGCCCCGAGCCTGCGCCGCGTGGTTGATCGGTCCCAACAAAGCGGGATTTACACACGATTTAACACCCCGGCACTTGCCTCGGCTCATCGGCGCGGCAATACTGGAAGCGGAATCGTGGCGGCGCAGCGTTTTCTAACGCAAGCAGCAAATCCGCCGGGGCGACAGAAAAAGAACAGCGATTCACGAGCGACTCTTCAACATCGCTGGTACCTGGGAGGGTGCAACATGCAGTGGAGATCGATTATTGCGGCGCACATGGCCGTCGTAATGTTGTTGCTGATCATGGGCGGCACACCATTTCGTGCCTATGCGCTGTCCACCGGCATTCCAGGCAAAACCAATGGTGGCGGCGGTTGCACCAGTTGTCATGGGGTGTCCGTCGATAGCGGCATCGCCGTCGCAGTCTCCGGGCCCACGACACGCACCGCCGGGCAACTGGGCACTTACACCATTACCGCCACGAAAGGCGGGATCGCTGACGGCCTGAGAATGGGATTCGATGTATCGTCCAGCGACGGGGCGCTGTCGGTGGTGGCGGGCCAATCCACATCACTGGTCGGCAGCGAGATTACACATAACGTCAGCGTCGGGGCATTGGCCACCACGGCGGGCGGCACCGGTTCCGCCAGCTACACATTCAACTACACCGTACCGGCCAGCGCCGCGGGTGGGTCGACGCATACGATCTACTCGGTGTCGCACCTGCAGACAGTGGCCGGTTCGCAAACGGCGGGTTGGAACTACGGCGCCAATTTCACCATCACGGTTCCCCCCACCGCACCCAGCGCGCCGACGGCGGTGGTCGCCACCGCGGCGAACGGCCAGGCAACCGTGTCCTTTGCCGCCGCCATCGCCAACGGCAGTCCCATCAGCAAATACACGGTCACCGCGAACCCTGCGGCGGGGACGGACGTCGACGTCAACACGGCCGCGACGACGCACACCATCACCGGCCTCGCCAACGGGGTCAGCTATACATTCACTGTCACTGCCACCAATGCCGTTGGTACCGGCCCCGCGTCCACGCCTTCCAATAGCGTGACGCCCACCGCCGTGCCCCAGGCAGCGATCGCCGTCAATCCATTGACCAACCGCATTTACGCCACCAGCTATGCCGGCAATTCGTTGGTAATACGCAATGGTGCAACGAATATCGGTCTCCAGATCCCAATTGGTTCAGGCCCCGCCGCCGTGGCCGTCAATACGGCCAGCAACAAGATTTACGTTGCGAATTTTCTCAGTGGAAACGTCACCGTGGTCGATGGCGCCACCAACGGCACCTCGTCCATCGCGGTCGGCAGCAACCCGATCGCGCTCGCGGTAAACAATGTCACCGGCAAGATCTACGTGGCCAATTACGGTAGCTCGACGGTGACCGTCATCGACGACAGCACAGGCGCCACGACACCCGTGACAACCGGCACCGGTCCCATCGCCGTGGCGGTCAATCCTGCGACCAACAAAATCTACGTGGCCAATTTCGCCGGCAACAACGTGACGGTGATCGACGGCGCCACCAACGCGACTACGACTGTCGCCACCGGCAGTGGACCGGGCACCATTGCCATCAACCAGGTCACCAACAAGATCTACGTCGCCAACACGACCGTGAATTCCATCTCGGTCATCGATGGCGGCACCAATGCCGTGTCGACGTTTGCGCTCGGCGGCGCCACGAGCCCGATCGCGCTGGCGCTCAATCCGATCACCAACAAGATCTACGCTGCCACATTCGGCAATTCGACAGTCTCGATCATCAACGGCGCCAACAACACCTTCACCAATGTAGCCGCCGGTACTAACCCGCGCGCCATCGGCGTCAACGCGATGACCAACCGCATCTACGTGGCCAACCAGCTATCCAACAACCTCACCCTGATTGACGGCGCCACCAACACCACCAGCACCGTGTTCATCGGCACGGCGCCGGGCACGCTGGCGATCAATCCTGTCACGAATAAAGTCTATTCTGCGAGCGTCAATAACAGCGATATTTATGCCTATGATGGTTCGACCTACGTGGAAACCACCATCTCGGTCGGACTCGGTCCCAGGGGGATCGCCGTCAACCCGGTCACCAACAAGGTTTACACGGCGGATGCATCTTCCAATACGGTCACGGTGATCGACGGTATCACCCGCGCCACCAGTACCGTCATAGTCGGTGCCAGCCCGGAGCTGATTGAGATCAACCCGCGGACCAACAAGATTTATGTTCTCAACTATTCCGGCGGCAACGTGACAGTCATCGATGGCGCCACCAATGTACCCACCACCATTGCCGCGGGATTGGGGCCCTATGCAATTGCGGTGAACCCGGTGACCAACAAAATCTACGCCACCAATCCGAACAGCAACGCCGTTACCGTCATCGACGGCGTGACCCAGGCAACCAGCAGCATTCCCGTCGGCATAAGCCCGCGCGAGGTGGCCGTCAATCCGGCGACCAACCGCATCTACGTCACCAATTTCGGCAACTTCTCCTGCGATGGCAACGTCACCGTCATCGACGGCTACACCGGCGCGACAACGCCGATTGCCACTTCCGGCTGCACGCCCAACTACATTGCCGTCAATCCCGCCACCAACAAGATCTATGTCGGCAGCAGCAACATCATCACGGCGATCGATGGCGCTACCAATGCCACCAGCACCATCGGCGCCGCATACGGGCCCATCGCGGTCGATGCCGCCAACAATCTCATCTACGTCAACCGCAACTCGGGTACGGCCGGTGTGGACGTCATCAGTGGCGCCGATGGGTCCTTCAACACGGTCGCCACCTACAACACCGCCTTCCCGAGGCTGCTCGCCGTCAATCCCGCCACGCGCAAGGCGTTCCACGCGATGAATTTTTCAGGCACGGACTACCTGACCGTGGTCGACGGCGCGCTCAATCCACAGGCGACGTCACGCAACCTGTTCGCCGGCAACACGCCCTGGGGCTTTGCCGTGAACCCGCTATCCGGCCGCACCTATGTCAGCAATATTGGGAGCAGCAGCGTCACGGAAGTGGTCGAGCAGGAGGTGCAGAACATTCCGCTCACGGTGGCGATCGGCGCACTGGCCGGCCACACCACCAACTCGGCCACGCCCACGCTCACGTTGACCACCGGCGGCACGCTCACGGCCCGGCGCGTGTACTTCCAGCTCGATACCTGGCAGGGCGCATGGCTTCCCGCCACTGGCAGCGCCCCAAATTTCAGCGCGATGACATTCACCCTGCTGCCCGGCACGCATGTGCTCTATGCGTTTGCCACCGATGGCGAGGAGGCAGGCAGCACCTCCTCCATGCAAAGTTCACCGCTCATCGGCCCCATCGCCGCCTACCCGTTCACCGTCATCCCGGCGCCGGCCAACCTTCTGTCGGTGGTATCGCGCAAGCAGCATGGCGCATTGCCTTGCGATCTACAGTTGGACAGGACCAAGACCATCACCCAGGCCGTGACAGTGGAACCGCGTAGCCCGTCCCCCGCACACACCATCGTCTATCAGTTCGACGCGCCAATCGTTTCGGGCGGCACCGCCTCCGCGGTGGATGGTGCGGCCGCGCCGGTTCCGGTCAGCAGCGTGAACTATGCGGGCAACGAGGTTTTCGTTTCGCTAGGCAACGTGCAGGCAATTTCCCGCGCGACCGTTTCGCTCGCCAACGCAAACAATGGCGGCATGACTTTTCCCGTTTCGCTGGGCTTCCTGCCCGGCGACGTGAGCAGCAGCCGACTCACCAGCGCAGCTGACATCGCTGGCGTCAAAGCGCAATTGAACAAGCCCCTGACCACGGCCAATTGCGTGTTCGATCTCAACGTTTCCGGCACGATCGACAGCAGCGACCTCGCGGCGGTGCGTTCACGGTCAGGGGTTGTGTTGCCCTGATTTGCGTGCGCTGTCTGGAAACCTCTCTCCGAGCACGAGGTGAGGGCAGGTTGAGAAGTGTTTCGACCCAGCCAAACCTGAGCATCCGCGCGCCTCCCAAGCCAAAACTCCCCGGAACAGCGCGACAGTGCTTGAGTTCCCCTTCCAATTCGCGCTTCACTCAGCCTGCCAGCTTCCTTCACCCGGCAGTTCGGTACCATGCACAAAACCGTGTACCGCACCGAATAACGCAACAAGGGTCGCGGTGATCCGTGGCGCGCGATGGCCGGAAAAATACGCCGCACCCAATCCGAAGAGCGAAATGGCAATCAGCCATTCCGTCATCGGCCACGCCGGCGTTGCACGCGCCAGGCCAAATGCCATCAGCATGCAGGCGACGAAGACTGCCGGCAACATCCAGCGCCGGGTGGTTTTGCTTCGCGCCGCCAGCAAATCGACGGCGACGGCGGCCAGGATGTGATCCACGCCCAGCAGCGGATGAAAAAAACCACTCTTGAACGTGGCGGTTTCTGCGTGCCCGGGATGCGCGGCGGCGATGACGGGGACAGCCGCGCCAAGCACGGCGAAGACTCGGTGAAATGTCGGTTTCATGCTTGGCCCTCTGGAAAAGTGTTTGTTCGTTTGCCGTTGAATTCGTGTCGTCACGCTGCGTTCTTCTCTGGGCCGGCCTCAAGCATGCCCTGGTCGATCACAAACTGGATAACGCTATCCAGGCCCTGCCCAGTTTTGAGATTGGTGAATACGAACGGCCGCTCGCCGCGCATTCTCCTGGCATCACGATCCATGACCTCCAATGACGCCCCCACCATCGGTGCCAGATCGATTTTGTTGATCACCAGCAGGTCGGATTTGACGATACCGGGGCCGCCCTTGCGGGGAATCTTGTCGCCGGCCGCGACATCAATCACATACAGCGTCAGGTCGGACAATTCGGGGCTGAACGTTGCCGCAAGATTGTCGCCACCCGATTCTACAAACACCACATCGAGCCCGGTGAAGCGCCGCATCAGCATGCCCACCGCTTCCAGGTTGATACTGGCATCTTCGCGAATCGCGGTATGCGGACAGCCGCCGGTTTCAACGCCGATGATGCGTTCGGGCGCCAGCGCCTCGTGTTCCACCAGGAACGCGGCGTCTTCACGCGTGTAGATGTCGTTGGTGACCACGGCGATATTGAAACGGTCACGCAACGCGCGGCACAGGGCCAGCGTCAAGGCTGTTTTGCCGGAGCCGACCGGGCCGCCGATGCCTACGCGCAGGGTGGATTTGTTCATGAACGGAATAGCCTCGAGTATTGGGTTTCGTGTTGGGCGCTGGCGATGGCCAGGCCGTGCGCGAGTGTGCCGATGTCGTCATCGCGTCGCGCAAGGATGGCGTCCAGCGTGGCCGGCATCAACTCGATCAACGCAGCAAGCAGCCGCTGCCCGTCGGTCTGGCCCAGCGGTACCAGCTTCATGGCCGCGACCACCTGGTTTTCAGCCCAGGCCCACAAGTATGCGGTGAGCGCGGCGCGCGGTTCGATTTTCCACGCTGAAACGGCACTGGCAAAAGCAGTGGGATAAGCGGGCTCGTCAATCGCCTCCAGCCACTCGATTGTCTGTGCGGGAAATTCATTGGAACGTAATATAAGCGTGCGCATGGCGCGGCCCATCTGCACGGTTTCGGCGCGCAGTTCGGCGCCCTCGCGACTGGCCAGAAAGAAGTCATTCCAGCGTTGTATCGCCGGCAGATCGTCGTTGCTCCAGCCATGCAGCAATCGCAGCAATACCGGCGCCTCGCTGCGCGCCATGGCAAGTTTCATCGCATCGGCAATCCAGCATTGCGCGCTTCCGGCGTCCTTCACCTCGCCGGCTTCGATCACCCACTCCAGCCCTTGCGAATAGCTGAACGCACCGACCGGCAGTACCGGGCTCGCGAGCCGCAGCAGCCGCGCCAGCGACAGGTCAGTGTGTGTGGTCGTCGTGGTCATGGGGTTCGTGCGAATGCGTGTGATCGTGGTCGTTGTCGTGCGCATGGTTATGATGATCATGGCCACAGCCGGGGCCGTGAATATGCGGCTTGCCGGTGCCCGCCGAGCCGGGGCGAACTTCACCGGCAAATTCGCCAAACTGGTGAATCACGCCACCATGTGTTGGCGGCACATCGTCCATCTGATGATGGTGGTGTTGGCCTTCGCCGTGATCATGCCCCCCATAGGCTCCAGGCTCCGGCTCGAAAGGCGCGACCAGCGGCGTCACCACCAGGCCCAATCCCTCCAGCATCTGTCTGAGCACATGATCGTCGGCAATGCGCAACCAGCCTTCGCCGATTTGCAAGGCAACATGGCGATTGCCCAAATGATAGGCGGCACGGGCCAGCTCGAACGGCGAGTCACAGTTGGCCTGCATTACCTTCTCGTCCTGCGCGATCACCTCCACCACGCGGCCATCGGAGGCGACCAGCAAGTCGCCGCCGCGCAGGATTTCTCCACCCGGCAGCAGCACGCCGACTTCGTCACCGGAGGCCAGGCGCGTGCGCAGGCGGGACTTCTGGCGAAGGTCGAAGGGCAGGACGAGTTGATCGCGAATTTCGATTTGATAAACGTCGCGGCGGATTTTGAGTTTGGTGGTGATTTGGAGCATGTGAATTTGGAAAATATATTTGAAATGCTAGCCCGTCATTCCAGCAAAGGCTGGAATCCAGTCCGGCGTTTTGGTCAGATCTACGCGGGACTGGGTCCCAGCCTCCGCTGGGACGACGGCGTGGAAGTTACGCAAGAATAAAGGGCCACTCAACATCAAGAAACTAAAACAAAAAATACCGCTGTGTCATCGGCAGCGTCTTCGCCGGCTCGCACACCAGCAACTCGCCATCCGCGCGCACTTCATATGTTTCCGAATCGACTTGCATAAGCGGGGTCGCCCCATTCAGCGGCAAATCGCACTTGCGCAACTTGCGCGTACCGGCCACCGCCACCAGCCGCTTATGCAATCCCAAACCCAATACATCGCGATTAACCAGCCCAGCCGCCGACACGAACGTCACCGACGATGCATGCAGCGCCCCGCCGAAAGCGCCGAACATGGGGCGGTAATGCACCGGCTGCGGCGTGGGAATCGATGCATTGGGGTCGCCCATCGCGGCGGCAGCGATCATGCCGCCCTTTAAAATCAACGATGGCTTGACACCGAAGAACGCCGGTTTCCACAGCACCAGGTCAGCGAGCTTGCCGACTTCCAGCGAACCCACTTCATGCGCAATGCCGTGTGTCAGCGCCGGTGCGATGGTGTACTTGGCGATGTAGCGTTTCACGCGGAAGTTGTCGTTACCCCTGCCGCTGGCGGCAGTACTGTGTGCGTCACCCCCCAGGGCACCGCGTTGCTGCTTCATCTTGTGCGCCGTCTGCCAGGTACGGATGATGACCTCACCCACCCGGCCCATGGCCTGCGAATCCGAGGAAAACATGCTGATGGCGCCCAGGTCATGCAGGATGTCTTCGGCGGCAATGGTTTCGCGGCGGATACGCGATTCGGCGAACGCCACATCCTCAGCGATGCCGGGATCAAGGTGATGGCACACCATCAACATGTCCAGGTGCTCATCCAATGTATTGATGGTGAAAGGCCGCGTCGGATTGGTCGAAGAAGGCAGCACATTGGCTTCGCCGCATACCTTGATGATGTCCGGCGCGTGCCCGCCGCCGGCTCCCTCGGTATGGAAGGTATGAATGGTGCGGCCCTTGAACGCGGCGATAGTCGATTCAACGAATCCGGATTCGTTCAAGGTATCGCTGTGTATCGCCACCTGCACATCCATTTCATCGGCGACACTGAGGCAATTGTCGATCGCGGCAGGCGTGGTGCCCCAGTCCTCGTGCAGCTTCAGCCCGATGGCGCCGGCCTCGACCTGTTCGCGCAGCGGCAGCGGCAGCGAGACATTGCCCTTGCCCATGAATCCGAGATTCATCGGGAACGCATCCGCCGCCTGCAGCATTCGATGCAAATGCCACGGCCCCGGCGTGCAGGTTGTCGCATTGGTGCCGGTCGCGGGCCCGGTGCCGCCGCCTATCATGGTGGTCACGCCCGACATCAGCGCTTCCTCGATTTGCTGCGGGCAGATGAAATGGATGTGCGTATCGATACCGCCGGTGGTGACGATGCTGCCCTCGCCCGCAATCACTTCGGTGGCGCCGCCGATGGCGATGGTCACGCCCGGTTGGATATCCGGGTTGCCCGCTTTGCCGATGCCGCTGATGCGGCCGCCCTTGATGCCGATGTCCGCTTTGTAAATGCCGGTGTAGTCGATGATGAGCGCATTGGTGATGACCGTGTCCGCCACCTTCGCCGCCGGCAGCTGTCCCTGTCCCATGCCGTCGCGGATCACCTTGCCGCCGCCGAATTTGACTTCCTCGCCGTAGACGGTGAAATCGTTCTCGACTTCGACAATGAGATCGGTATCGGCCAGCCGCACGCGGTCGCCGACGGTGGGGCCGAACATCTCGGCGTAAGCTTTTCGCGAAATGCGGGTCATTTCAGTTTCCCCATCACCAGTCCGCGCAGGCCATAAACTGCGCGTTCGCCCGCCAGCTCAACCAGCTCCACGGTTCGTTCCTGTCCCGGCTCGAATCGCACCGCCGTTCCCGCCGCGATATTCAGCCGGAATCCGTAGGCCATATCGCGATCGAATTCCAGCGATTCGTTGGTTTCGTAGAAGTGATAGTGCGAACCGACCTGGATCGGCCGGTCGCCCCGGTTGGCGACTTTCAGCAGCGTGGTGCGGCGGCCGGCGTTGAGCTCGATGTCGCCCTCTTTGGTGAATATTTCTCCGGGAATCATGCGCATTGTCGTGGTCCGGCTCACGGGATCGGTTGATGGACGGTGACGAGCTTGGTGCCGTCCGGAAACGTGGCTTCGACCTGGATGTCCGGGATCATCTCGGCGATGCCGTCCATCACATCGGCGCGGGTCAGTAACGTGCCACCGTAACTCATCAGCTCGGCAACGGTTCTTCCATCGCGCGCGCCTTCCATGATGGCGGCAGAAATGAAGGCGATGGTCTCGGGGTAATTGAGCTTCAGCCCGCGCGCGCGGCGACGCTCGGCCAGCAACGCGGCGGTGAAGATGAGCAGCTTGTCCTTTTCGCGGGGGGTGAGTTCCATAACCTGTGTTTTACTCAGCGAATGAAAAAGTGTCGCTATCTAAACTGTCGTCCCGGCGAAGGCCGGGGCCCAAGTT
>JBDTSU010000012.1:0-24636 GCA_039930965.1 Betaproteobacteria bacterium | reverse complement strand
CATGGACATGTAATCCCGCTTTGATTGCCGGGCGCTGGCGGCGTTGGCTGGTTGCTCGTGTACAAACGCGTACACGTCGCAACCGTCCGCCTTGCCATCATCCCAGCACTCAAACCGGTAGACGCACCGTCTACCAGGAAACATTCAAAAGCCGGGGAAACCCGGCTTTTGTTTTTTGGGTCATCGCGTAAGATAGGCGCATGACACAGATTCTGGTGGTTGAAGACGATGCGGTGATGCGCGAATTCATCGCGCGCAGCCTGGCCGCGCGTGGCCACGAAACATCGATGGCGCGCAGTGGTGCAGATGCGTTGCAACAAATGCGGGCCAAGCCGACGGCCATTGTCATCACCGATATCCGCATGCCGGGCATGGACGGATTCAGTTTTGCGCGCGCCCTGCGTCGTGAAACGGCGATCGGGCAGCCGGACATTATTTTCGTGTCCAGCCTCGATGAGCGTGAAAACTACCGGCGCGCGATGCACGTCGGGGCGGCTGATTTTCTCGTCAAACCTTTCAAGTCGCAGGATATAGCTGACGCGGTTGCTCGCTGTGTCGAAGCCCGCGCCGCGCGCAAGGCCGATTCGCCAGGCAACCAGGCGCTCGAGCAGTTGCCGCGCATCCAGGGCTACGAAATCGTCCAGAAACTTGGCGAAGGCGCCGCCTCGCTCGTCTTCCTGGCCACGCACCTTGCCAGCCGCGAACAACATGCCCTGAAGATTCTCAAGTTGGAGGGGCTCGATACCTCGACCCAGGAAGCCATCAATCGCTTCATGGCCGAATACGACATGCTTTCGCAGCTTTCACATCCGCATGTCGCGCGCGTCTACGAACATGGCATCGGCGATCGCTGCCTGTTTATCGGCATGGAGCACCTGCCGGGTGGCGACTTGCGCCTCGACATCGAGGCCGGCATGACGCCGCAACAGGCGCAGAAACGCGCCGCCGAAATAGCGTCCGCGCTGGCCGCGATTCATGCGGCCGGGATCATTCACCGTGATCTCAAGCCCGCCAATATCCTGATGCGCATGACCGGTGAGGCGGTGATTGCCGACTTCGGTATCGCCAAGCAACTCGGCTCGGCACTGTCGCTGACGCGGCATGACATGGCCGTGGGCACGCCCTACTACATGAGCCCCGAGCAGGCGCGAGGCAGCAATGTCGGGCCGCACAGCGATATTTATGCGTTGGGCGTGCTGTATTTCGAAATGCTGACGGGCAAGCGCCCTTACGAGGCCAACACGCCCAACGAATTGATGGGCAAGCACTTGCACGCGCCCATACCATTGTTACCGACGCGCGTCGCCATGTTTCAGCCGGTGATCGACAGGTTGATGGCGAAGAATGTCTCTGACCGTTTCGCCAACGCGGGTGCCGCGCGCGATGCGATCCTGGCGACGCCGGTATAGCTATTGCACCATTGCGCGCTCGTGATCAAGCAACCATTGCTTGCGTGCGAGTCCGCCGCCATAACCGGTGAGACTGCCGTCCGCGCCGATCACGCGATGGCACGGAATGATAATGCCGCGATAGTTGTCGCCATTTGCGCGCGCCACCGCGCGCACTGCTTTAGGCTCGCCAATGAACCTGGCAATCTCGGCGTAGGAACGCGTTTCACCGGCCGGGATTTGCAGCAATGCATCCCACACGCGCCGCTGGAAATCCGTGCCCCGCCGCGCGAGCGGCAATGAGAATGACTTTCGCCGGCGCGCGAAGTACTCGCTGATTTCCCTTTCCGCAAGGTCCAGCACCGGGTGGTCGCCCGGCACAATTGCAAACTTGGTGCGGGCACGCAGGCGAATGATCTCCCGTTCCAGTCCGCGCCGATCCACCCAGTCGAAAACGTGCAGCCCGTCGTCGTCCGCCAGCGCCAGGATGGCGCCCAGGGGAGAGTCGATCCATCGAGAAAGCAGGCAATGGACGCCGCTCGACTTGGACGGCGCCGTCCCGAACAGTTTGCCGAACGCTTCGCGAAAGCCGCTTGAAGATTCAAAGCCGTGATCCAGTTGTGTATCCAGCACGTTGTTTCCTTTCCTGACAGCAGCCAGCGCAGAGCCCATGCGGCGCGCGCGCTGATAAGCCTGAAATGACATGCCGAAAAAGCGTTGAAATTGCCGCCTCGCGGTTGACGGATCGATCCCCATGTCCATCAGGTCGCGTTCGCGCAGCCGTTCGGCAGGTTGCTCCTCGATCCGCCTGCGTAATTTTTCGACGAGCGACGGCACCGCGCCGGTCGTCTGCATGGGTTTGCAGCGCAGGCATGGGCGAAAGCCGGCGTGCAACGCCTCCACCTTTCCCGGAAAGAACTCGACGTTCTTGCGCAACGGCTTGCGCGCCGAACAAACCGGGCGGCAAAATATTCCCGTCGTCTTGACGCCGAGGAAGAAAATGCCCTCATAGGACGAATCCCGGCTTTGCAGCGCACGCCAGAATTCCTCTTCCCGCTCGGCAAACCTTTGCGTATTCATGGCGAGATTGTATGCGGCCTTGCAGCGTCATGCTGCCGATTTTCAGGCAGCAATTTATTTGCTGTGATCTAATATTCGCCGGCCAACCATACTGCAATCCCGCCATACAAAAGGCCACGTATCCTCACGACACTTTGGAGACTCCATGAAGAAGATCATCACGCTCGCCGCTGCCCTGTTCATCAGCGCATCGGGAGCCGCTTTTGCCCAGAAACAGGAAGCCCCGAAACTGGCTGCCGCCAAGGCGGAGACCAAACCAGCGGCCGCGCCGGTCGAGACGAAGAAAGAGCCGATGGATATCAATACGGCATCGGAAAAAGAGCTCGCCACCCTGCCTAAAATCGGTGACGTCCGGGCCAAGGCGATTATCAAGGGCCGTCCTTACACCGGCAAAGATGACCTGATCAACAGGAAAATAATTCCCCAGGACGCATACGACGCGATCAAGGAGGTGATCATCGCCAAGCAGGCCAAGAAAGAAGAAGCAAAGAAGGACGAGGCCAAGAAAGACGCCAAGAAGGCCGAATCGACGAAAGAAGAAAAGAAGAAATAGTCACGTCGTTCCGGGCATTTTCGGTAAACAGGGCAGCGTGAGTTGCCCTGTCCCTTGTGGCGCCGCAAGCAAAGGCGCGACGTCCGCCCCTCAGTTATGTGGCGAACACACCGCGGCGCCCAACGTGGAATCGAGCAGCACCCGCCACCATGCACAGGCCAACTTTCCCGCGAAGATATCGCCAAGGATTGGATTTATGGGCGGTTGCCGCTATAATAACGGGCTTGTCGCCAACGGTTGCACCCGCGTTAAAAACGCGCTTGTTTCGCGCCCGATGAACCGACAAGTTTTGCAGGGCTTGTCGTGGAAGAGCAGAGGACTGTTTGGCGAAAAGCAGGTGGCAGAAAAATGAATTTGGCCTGGTAGCTCAGTTGGGTGAGACGGGGGTTTCGCGAAGCATGCTTCGCGCCCGGTGAACCGACAAGCCATGCAGGGCTTGTCGTGGAAGAGCAGAGGACTGTTTGGCGAAAAGCAGGTGGCAACAAAAAATGAATTTGGCCTGGTAGCTCAGTCGGTAGAGCAGAGGACTGAAAATCCTTGTGTCGGTGGTTCGATTCCGCCCCAGGCCACCAAGAAAAAAATGCATAACGCCTCGGTCCGGGGCGTTATGCATTTTGAAGGTGCTGCGAGCTGACATTGTGCCTTACGTGTTCCCGCCTACGCGCATACTCCTCGCCTGGATTGGTTGAAGTAGCCGGCACATCACGGTTGCTGTCCGGCACACCGCCATTGAGCCATTTTTCGCGGTTTCCCGACCTTTGTCGCCCCGACACCGGTACCCAATGTCTTCATCCTGTGATTCGTATCAAATGATGGCAACGATCACTTTGCTATAATTTTAGATTGCTGCACGACCTGCATTCTTTTCCTGCCTTTCCTCCCCCAAGGACACCTCATGGCCAAAATCAAAGTCAAAAACCCTATTGTTGAAATGGACGGTGACGAGATGACGCGAATCATCTGGCAGATGATTCGCGAAAAACTCATACTTCCGTACCTCGATATTGACCTCAAGTACTTCGATTTGGGAATGGAGCATCGCGACGCGACTGACGACAAGGTAACCATTGATTCGGCAATGGCAACCAAGCAATACGGCGTCGCCGTGAAGTGTGCGACGATCACGCCGGACGAGGCGCGGGTTAAGGAATTCAACCTCAAGCAAATGTGGAAGAGTCCCAACGGGACCATCCGCAACATTCTCGACGGCACAATTTTCCGCGAGCCCATCATCTGCAAGAACGTGCCGCGACTGGTCAGCCACTGGGACAAGCCGGTCGTCGTTGCGCGTCATGGGTTTGGCGATCAGTATCGCGCCACGGATTTTCAGTTCCCCGGCGCGGGTACGCTGAGCATGTCTTTCAAGCCCGCCGATGGCGGCGCGGCGATCGAGCGCGAAGTGTTCAAGGCGCCCGGTGCCGGCATTGCCATGGCCATGTATAACCTGGATGATTCCATCAAGGGTTTCGCGCGCGCCTGCTTTAACTACGGACTCGAGCGTCACTACGCCGTTTATCTCTCGACCAAGAACACCATTCTCAAGGTCTACGACGGTCGTTTCAAGAACATTTTCCAGGAAATTTTTGACGCCGAATTCGCGGCCAAATTCGACGCCGCCAAGCTGACCTACGAGCATCGCCTGATCGACGATATGGTCGCGTCCAATCTGAAATGGAGCGGCGGTTATCTGTGGGCCTGCAAGAATTATGACGGCGATGTGCAGTCGGATACCGTTGCGCAGGGTTACGGTTCGCTGGGCCTAATGACGTCGGTGTTGATGTCGCCCGACGGCAAGACGGTGGAGGCGGAAGCGGCGCATGGCACGGTGACCCGGCACTATCGTATGCATCAGCAGGGAAAACCGACATCGACCAACCCGATTGCCTCGATATACGCCTGGACGCGCGGCCTGATTTTTCGCGGGAAGATGGATGCCACGCCGGAGGTGGTCAAATTTGCCGAAACGCTGGAAAAGGTCTGCGTCGATGTCGTCGAATCCGGCCGCATGACCAAGGATCTCGCCATTTTGATCCGGCCCGACCATCCGTACCTCACCACGGAAGAGTTCCTTGGCGCGGTCGACGCTGAGTTGAAGAGCCGCATGCAGTAATGAAGAAGTTCATCTTTGTGCAATAGTGGCCGGGCGGCTTTGCGGGAACCCTCGCGAAGCCGTTTTCATTCGCGACCGGCAATCAGGCGAGTCTTTTTTGAAATCGACGCATTCAAATGCGGGTCACGAGTTGTTTTCACCTGACTCAGGAGTTCATCATGTCAAAGGCCCTGATCGTCGCGCTGCTTGCCATACTGGCCGTGTCCCCCCATATTGCGTTCGCCACCGCTGCCGTTGGAAAGGCCGCCCCGGATTTCACGCTGACCGAACTTGGCGGCAAGCCCGTCAGGCTGGCCGACTTCAAGGGCAGGCATGTGGTGCTTGAATGGCATAACCCGCATTGCCCCTTTGTCGCAAAACACTACGACAGCGGCAATATGCCGGGCCTGCAAAGCAAATACGATGCGAAGGACACCGTCTGGCTGTCGGTCAATTCAACGCATCCCGGCCATCAGGACTTCATGAGCAGCGACAAACTGAAGGGTTATCTGGCCGACAAAGGCGCGACGCCGGATGCGTATTTGATTGATGCCAATGGCGCGGTCGGCATGGCCTACGGCGCCAGGACCACGCCACACATGTATGTAATCAATCCAGCCGGTTTGCTGGTCTACGCCGGCGCCATTGACGACAAGCGTTCCACCCAGCTGGAAGACGCCAAATCCGCCAAGAACTACCTGGTTGCGGCGCTGGAAGAATCCAAAGGCGGCAAGCCCGTATCGATGGCGAGCACGCAGCCCTACGGCTGCAGCGTCAAGTACCGGTAACGAGGCAAGCGGCGCGTGCCAATCCCAAGGAACCTTTGATCAAGTATTCGGATCCCGAATACTTGATCAAAGGTTTTCTAGTATCCGATCGGCAAATTCTCATTCAGTATTGTGATGGACTTGCGATGCACGGCAATGTAGCCGCCATCGGTCAATGCCTTCAGCGTGCGATTGACCATTTCGCGCGAGGCGCCGACCATGCCCGCCAGGTCCTTTTGGGTGAATGGTTCGCCGACGACGCGTTGGCCATTCGACATAATGGCCAACTCCAGCAAGGTGCGCGAAACGCGGCTGGAAATGTTCATCAGGGCAAGGGTGCCGATCTGGCGGTCGGCGTGGCGCAGTCGCGCGGCCATGGTGGCCATCACCTTGCGGGCAATGTCGGGAGATTGCCCGATGATTTCCTGAAATGTCGCGAAGGAAAGGGTCTGCAGGTAGGTACGCTCCAGCGCGGCGACATTCGCGGTACGCGGTTCCTGATCCAATAGTGAAACCTCGCCGAAAAAATCGCCGGCACCCAGCGTACTGACAATGACCTCGCGGCGGCTATCCGGCTCGTCGCTCATATAGACCTTTACCTGGCCGGCAACGATGATATAGAACGTCTCGGCAATCTCTCCCTGGCGCAAAATGACCTCGCCCTTTTCCACCGTGCGCATGGTCATGCGCTTGCCGACGCTATCGAGTTGTGCGGGTGAGAGGTTGCTGAAAAGTGGGATGACGTTGAGCACGGGTCCCTTGGGGGCTATTTCGCCGTAAATCGTTCTTGTACGGGGCAGTATGAAACAGGCCCGCCCGAGAGAATATGAATTGCTTCACACTTTACACCCCGCCGCGAATTCACGTCTCGCCGGCGGGACCGCCTGTCAGGAGCAGCGGGCGCGGGTCGCAGAAAGTGCCTGCCGCACGGGGAAAAGATGCTTGCGTCGAGATGACGCTTATGCCTTCTCCGGAAGCCAGCGCGAGGCGATCTTCTTGATGATGTGCAGGCGCAAATGAAAGAAGTGATCGGCACCGGGCACCACGGCGACCGGGATGTTTCGCGGGCGCGCCCAGTTGAGCGACTCACTCAATGGCACGGTTTCGTCCAATTCGCCATGAATGATTAACGTACTGTCGGGAGCCACGCCGCCGATCGAGACGTCTTTCCAAAGCGTGAGCCGCTGCAGCGCCGGTGCGATCAGGATCATCTCGCTTGCATGGACCTGCCCGTTGGCCGCAAGCGTGACCGCGCCGCCAAACGAAAAGCCGGCTAACCATAGCGGCAGTCCGGGATTGAGCTCACATGCATGCCGAATCACCCTCAGCATGTCCTCTGTTTCACCGCGGCCTTCATCGTGTGCGCCGGCGGACTTGCCGACCCCGCGGAAATTAAAACGCCAGGTCACGGCACCGGCATCGGTGAAAGCGCGCGCCATGCTGGTCACCACTTTGTTGTCCATGCTGCCGCCGAATAAAGGGTGTGGATGTGCGACCACCGCCACGGCAGACAATGGCATCACGTCGGGCACTTGCATCGAGACCTCGATGGCGCCTGAATCACCAGTAATCAGCGACTTCGATACTTGCGCGAGCCGGGCCATCGCGGAAAACCTAAATTTTCAGCCGCTCGACCACACGGCCGTTCTGCAAATGCTCAGCGACGATCTCGTCGATATCAGTCTTGTCGACATAGGTATACCAGACGTCATCCGGATAGACCACCATGACCGGCCCCTCCGAACATCGATCCAGGCAGCCGGCAGTGTTGATTCTCACTTTGCCGGCGCCGCTCATGTTCAGCTTCTTGATGCAATCCTTGGCGTACCCGCGAACCCCTTCCGCATCGTGCTGGTTGCAGAATTCACGGCCATCGTCGCGTACGTTCACACAGAAGAACACGTGGTGCTTGTAGTAACCCATCGTCGAAACCTTCGTGAGGCAATTCACCATTATCTAATGAGACGGGCGATGCCTGATAAAAATCCATGCCACCAGCAGGAAAGCAAGAAGTGGCCATACCTCGTGCAACCAGCGGGTCAGGCTGGCAAAGTTGATCAGGTGTCCGTGCGGCCAATTGAGCAGCCGCAGCGTTTCGTCGAACGCACCGTAGACGCTCGCCATCTTGGCCATCAGGCCGCCCGCAAATATGAACAAGGTGGCGCAAAATGCGCGCCATCGATAGACAATGCGTGAAAAATAGGCGAAGAGCAGCAGGCCCGCACTCAGGCCAATTACCGTTGACGGCGCGAGCCACCCGACCATTTGGGGCGCTTTCAGCATCAAGGAAGCCGCCGACACCTTGAAGACAAAGCCAAGCGCGAGAATCAGCAGGACGTTGAGGATCATGCGATTGCGGGGATGCAAAAGCAATGACAGAAATAACGAAAAACCACACACGTTCAAGGTGATGCCCACGGTTTGCGGCAGAAGAACCAGGGGATCGTAAGGTGTCTGTGCCGCTGCCGCATCGAACGGATTCACGATATGGCCTGCTTCAAAAAATGGAATGACCGGATTCAACTGTGCGAAGAACCACGCCGCCAACAGCAGCAACCCCCACCCGCATTCATCGCCGGGGGCGAAGTGGCGACGCCGCCAGCGCATCGCGCGCGCGAGTAGCGTGCGTCCCCACGGGCTGACGGTGGCGGCCGCACCAACCAGAGTGCCTGCCGTATTGGCAAGCAAATCAATCGGCGAAGACACCCGCACGGGCAATAGCGTCTGGAGACTTTCCATGACTGCCGACAACAGGAATCCCGCAAGAATCGCCCGGAACAAAGACCCTAGCGGACTCTTGCTGCGATGCTGCCGGCGCCGGTCGCGCATTTGCATCGCGCCGAGCATCCCGCCGAGCGGGATATATGCAAGCGCATTCAGACAGGCATCAAAGCCATTCAGATAACGGGGCCAGACCAGCAAGCCGAATACTTCCGGCGTGCGCCAGCCAAAGAAGGGATTCAGGCTGGCATAGATGATTGCCAGCGTATAGACGACCAGCGCACCGCGCCCGACACGATTGCCGGCCAGGCGGCCCGGGGGATCAGAGGTTGAAATCTTGCCGACAAGGGGCGACGACATCTTGAAATTGTCGCCCAAATCGCCGCGGCTAGTCGGCGGCCGGTGTCAGTTCGCGCAGGTAACGCTCGGCATTCTCGAGATAGTGTCGCGAAATCCAGCGGATCATCCGCACTTCTTCATCATCGAGCTGGCGAACAACCCTGCCCGGTGAGCCCACCACGAGAGAGCGGTCGGGAATCACCTTTCCCTCAGGGATCAACGAATTCGCGCCGATCAGGCATTCACGGCCAATGACTGCGCGATTCAGCACGACGGCTTTGATGCCGATGAGTGAACCTTCCCTGACGGTGCAGCCATGAAGCATCGCCATATGTCCTACGCTCACTTCGTCTTCCAGCACCATGGGTACGCCTTCATCCGTATGCAGCACGGACCCATCCTGAATATTGACGTTATTGCCAAGCGTAATGCAATCGTTGTCGCCACGTATCACCACATTCCACCAGATGCTCGAATTTCGGCCAATGGTCACGTTGCCGATCACGGTGGCATTCGCGGCGACGAAGTTGTTGCCCTGGAGTCGCGGTGTGGACACGCCGAGTGAAAAGATCATGACTGCCCCAATGATTGACGATGCATGGCTGCTCTGTGATGCGCGTCGGGATCGTTCGCCGTACCGTGAGGTGAAAGATCAGCCGCACTTCTGAAAAGTATAGTGCACCAGAATTTGTGCGCGCCTTCAGGCATTTTTCGCCCGCCAGGCGCATCTGTGTTGGAGTTTGACGGGTCTGTCGAATAGAAGTTTGCTAGCGTCCGTGGCCGCGATTGGCGCTTGCGCCGCGTATCAACGTGCCGACGCCTTCGCTTGTCAGGACCTCCAGCAACAACGCGTGCGGTACGCGTCCATCAATGATATGAGCAGTCTTAACGCCATTTTTCACGGCGTCCAGCGCGCAATCCACCTTCGGCAGCATGCCTCCGGATATCGTGCCATCAGCAATGAGTTCGTTGACCTTGGAGGCGTTCAGGCCGGTGAGTATGTTGCCCTTCTTGTCCAGCACGCCTGCGGTATTGGTCAGCAGGATGAGCTTTTCGGCCTGCAGCGCAATGGCGATCTTGCCTGCCACGATATCGGCGTTGATATTGTAGGCGGTGCCTTTTTCGTCGACACCCAGCGGCGCAATGACCGGAATGAAATCTTCCGTATCGAGCAGGTCGATGATGCCGGTATCGATCTTCACGACCTCGCCGACCAGGCCGATGTCAATCTTCTTGCGCTTGTCTTCCTTCGAGGGAATGGTCATCTTGCGCGCATGAATGAAGTTGCCATCCTTGCCCGTCAGGCCGACCGCTTTGCCCCCGGCCTTGTTGATCAGGGTGACGATCTCCTGGTTGACCAGTCCGCCCAGCACCATTTCGACAACGTCCAGGGTCTCATCGTCGGTAACCCGCATGCCCTGGATGAATTGTCCCTGTTTGCCAATTTTCTCCAGCGTACGGTTTATCTGCGGGCCGCCACCGTGCACGACCACCGGGTTCATGCCGATCAGCTTCAGCAGTGTGATGTCTTCTGCGAAGTCTTCCTGCAATGCCGTGTCTGTCATGGCGTTGCCGCCGTACTTGATGACGATGTTCTTGTCCCAGAAGCGCTGGATATAGGGAAGTGCCTCAATCAGCACCTCGGCCTTCTGCGCGGCCGACAAATGCGGGCGGGCGAGTGCGGCGACCGCATCCGACGCGCTTTTTCCGATTGCGGGTGGCTTTGAATCCTTCTTCGATTTGCCCGACGATTTGGCGGCAGATTTCTTGGACATGGTGTGCAAATTCCTGTGAAAAAGTAGGGAGGAAAAACCGGTAGATTGGTCAGCGGACTTCGGGTCTCGCCTCGCGCGAGAGCAATTGCTTGACGGTTTCGCGCGGATTGGCATTTTCGAACAAAATTGCGTTGACAGCGGCAGTGATGGGCATGTCGACGCGATGCGATTTCGCGCGCTGCAAGGCGGTCTGTGCGGAGTTCACACCCTCAGCGACGTGGCCCAGTTCGGCCAGAATGAAATCGAGTGTCTTACCTTCCGCCAGCTTGACACCGACTGCCCGATTGCGCGAAAGCTCGCCTGTCGCGGTGAGCACCAGGTCGCCGAGACCGGTCAATCCCATGAAGGTCTCCGCCTTTCCGCCCATGGCCACACCGAGGCGAACCATCTCGGCCAGTCCCCGGGTGATGAGTGCGGCGCGCGCATTCATGCCAAGTTGCATTCCATCGCAAATGCCAGCGGCAATCGCCATGACGTTCTTGAGGGCGCCGCCCAGTTCCACGCCAATGAGGTCGTCGCTCGAATAAATGCGCAGCGCCGGGCCGTTCAGTTCGCTTGCCGTGCGCCGGGCAAACGCCGCATCATTGGCCGCCAGGGTTAGCGCGCAAGGCAGACCACGCGCCACTTCCAACGCAAAACTGGGACCGCTGAGCGCGCCAAACCGGGCGTCCGGCGGCATGAGTTCGGTCACGGTCTCATGGGGAAGATTCCCCGTTTCCCGATCAAATCCCTTGCAGGCCCACAGTATCGGCGCCTGGGCGGCTCTCGCCTGCCTGACCGTTCCGGCCAGTCCGTTCGTCGACGTGGCGATCAGGATGAGGGCCGCATTCGACAACGCATCGGCGATGCGTGACTCGATTTTCATCGGATCCGGAAACATCAGATCAGGAAGGTAGCGTTGATTGCAACGGTCGCGTGCCAACCCTTCCATGTGTACCGGATCACGACCCCAGAGCGACACGCCGTGCCGTTCAGAAAAAGAGATGGCAAGTGCAGTACCCCATGCGCCCGCACCGAGCACCGCGATCTTCACCGCGCGGACACCATCTCAGCCACCCCAAACCTGAACGCTGCGCACGTATCCGCTTTGCCCGTCGCGGTGTCTTACCGGCAACCATCCCTCTGTTGCGGGCCCAGTGACTTCAAGCAAGACTCCGCGCTGCGCTTCAAAAACGAGCACAGAGACCGGTGTCGGCATGGCGCGAACCTCGGCGATATTCGCCGCAACTTGCGCATGGCGCCGCTCGCCGAGGGCGCTGTTTTCCACCCAGCCGATGGTGCCGTCCGCGTCCCGCACCTTGGTCCACTTGTCGAGTCTGACAAGCACCTCAAGCGGATGATGCCGAGAAAATATGAAGATTCGATTGGCCTTGGTCGAAAGGCCGTCGTATACGATCGCGGGCCGGTCGCCGACCGTCGCATAGAGCGGCGCCGACGATGCGGCTGCCGGCGGCGCGGATGGCGTCTGGGCACGCAGGCTCGCAGGCACCAAACAAAACGCCGCCAAACAGATGGCGGCGACTTGAATTGCCATGATGGTTTTCATGACCACGTTGTGCATCAATTGCCGTTTGCGAACTTAGTGCGTGACTGCCGGTGCGGTTGCGGCGGCAGGTTCGGCCGCGGCCTGTTGCGCCTCATGCTGCTTTTGTGCCTGATAGAGCGCTTCGAAGTTCACCGGGTTCAGCAACACCGGTGGAAAGCCAGCGCGCACGATCGCGTCCGATACGGTTTCGCGGACATATGGATACAAGATGTTCGGATTGCCGATGCCGAGTATCGGATCGAGGTCGGCCTCGGGTACGTTGCGGATCGCGAAAATACCCGCTTGATTGGCCTCGACAAGGAACATGGTTTTTTCGCCGATTTTGGCGGTGACGGTCAATGTCAATTCGGTCTGAAATACGCCCTCATCGACCTTGATCGATGTGTGATGGAGTTGCACATCAACATTCGGCGCCTCACGCTCCAGGAAGATTTGCGGGGCATTGGGAATTTCCAGCGAGAGATCCTTGACGTAAATTTTTTCGATCGAATATACGGGCTGGTTTTGTTCGGCGGCGTCAGTCATTGTTTTTTCCTTGGTGAGTATTTCTATAACGGGTAACGGGTGATTCAAGAATTCACGCGGCGAGCAGGGAGTCCAGGCCGCCGGCACGGTCAAGCTTCGACAGGTCATCGAATCCGCCCACGTGGGTTTCGCCGATGTAGATCTGCGGCACGGTGCGGCGCCCTGTCTTTTCCATCATTTCATCGCGCCTTGCCGGGTCGAGATCGATGCGAATCTTTTCAATTTCGACGACACCCTTTGCGGTAAGCAATCGCTCGGCCATCTGGCAGTACGGACAGACGCCGGTGGAGTACATGGTGACCTTGGCCATGGAACCTATTTCTCGATGGGTAGACTGGCCTGCTGCCAGGCGCCGAAACCACCTGCCAGCTGATAAACATCAGCGAATCCGCGCTGTTTAAGAAGGCGTACCGCGGAACCGGCGCGATTGTTGGTGCGACAGGTGATAATTACCGGCTTATCCTTGAATTTGGAGATTTCATCCAGGCGTTTGTCGATTTCCGCCAGCGGGATATTCTTGGATTTCGGAATGCGCCCGCCGCTAAACTCGCCGGTGTCCCGGATATCAAGCACCAGAGCATTGCCCGCATTCATGAGCCGCGTGGCTTCAAGGGTGCCGATTTCGCGTGAGCCGCCCATTGATTTCGCAATGACGGGCCAAACCAGCATCGCGCCGCTCACAATGAACAGCACAACCAGCATGACATTTTGTGAAATAAACTCGTACATTGATTGCCATTCCGAAAGAGGCGATCGGTGGAAAATGCCGCGCTGAATTTGTGGCCAAACTTAGCGATCGTTGAAAACCTGATATTTTACCAACAAGTTGTCGCAAAATCCCCGCATAACCACAAATTCGGTATGAAGCGGAAATGCGGACAAAACCCTGTAAATCAAGCCCCAACCACTTATGCCCATGAAAAAACTCATCTTGATGCGCCACGGTGAAAGCACCTGGAACCTGGACAATCGATTCACCGGCTGGACAGACGTGGACCTGACTGAAAAAGGTGTCCAGGAGGCGATTCAAGCGGCGCAACTGCTGAAGCGCGAACGGCTCGACTTTGACCTGGCTTATACGTCGCTGCTGACGCGTGCGATCCGCACACTCTGGATCGCGCAGGAGCAACTCGACCGGCGGTGGGTGCCGGTGGTCAAGCATTGGCGCCTGAATGAGCGTCACTATGGTGCGCTGCAGGGGCTGAACAAGGCGGAAACCGCCGCCAAATTCGGCGACGAGCAAGTGCTCATCTGGCGCCGCAGCTATGACGTTGCGCCGCCCGCGCTGGCGCCCGACGACGATCGCCATCCTTCGAAAGACCTCCGTTATGCCTCGCTTTTGGCGGAAGAACTGCCATTGACCGAATGTCTCAAGGACACCGTAAATCGGGTGGTGCCCTACTGGCAGATGAAAATTGCGCCGCAGATTCGCGCCGGGCGGAACATCATCATCGCTGCCCATGGAAACAGCCTGCGCGCGCTGATCAAGCATCTCGATCGGGTGTCGGATGAGCAAATAGTCGGGCTCAACATTCCGACCGGCGTGCCGCTGGTGTATGAATTGACCGACGATCTCAGGCCGATCCGCAGCTACTACCTGGGAAATCAGGCGGAAATTGCAAAAGCGCAGGCGGCAGTCGCCGCGCAAGGGCGGGCGCCGGGTGCTGCAGGCAAGGATTGACTTACTTTGCTACCACGGGAGTGACCGCTTTTCGCAGCAGCCGAAAAGGGCACATCGTACGACATTTGAGGCCAATGCCGTGTCGAACCGCCTGATGCCCTATCCGTCGGCGAAATGGCGCGCGGGATTTTTTGCGCTCCTGCTGTTTGTCTTTTCAGGTGTCGCCCAGGCGGACAAACCGCAAGAACTGAGACAGCTGCGGGAGCGCATCGAAAAACTCCAGCGCGACCTCGTCAAAAGCGAAGAATCGCGGTCAGAGGCCGCCGATGCGCTGAAAACGTCCGAGAAATCCATCAGCGAGGTGAATCGGAATTTGATGGCGCTGGGGCGCGAGCAAGCGCAAATTTCGCAGGGCCTGACAGAGTTGAAGCGGCGCATCGAGGCGAATCGCGCCGATGCGGCGCAACAGCAGGAACTGCTGGATCGCATGATGCGATACCAGTACATGCATGGCAATACCGACGCGCTGCGGCTACTGCTTGAGGGCAAGGATGTCTCCGAAGTCGAACGTCAGATGCATTATTTCGGTTATGTCTCGAAGATGCGCGCGGCATTGATTGGCCGGCTTAGGCAAAGCGCGGCCAGCCTCGCCGAACTGGAATCGGCCACCCGCCAGAAACAGCAGGAATTGGTTGCGAACGCGGACGAACAGAGAAAAGCGCGCGGCATGCTCCAGGCCGAGCGTCTCGCGCGCCAGAAGATGTTTGTGCGCATCAAGGCAGACATTTCCAAAGGACGCCGTGAGATCGGCCGTCTGAAGCGGGATGAAGACCGGCTTGGCAAGCTGGTCGAACAATTGGCGAAAGCAATTGCGCGGAATCGCGACGAACGCCGAAGCGACGGCAAGGCCGACACAGTCCCTCGCAAGGGCGAGGCCGTGGAAAGCGTTGCCGATGGTTCGTTCGCCGGGCGAGCCTTTCAGACGTTGAAGGGCAAGCTCAAGTTGCCGGTACGTGGGGAACTTCAGGGCCGGTTCGGTAGCCCAAGAGAGGACGGTGGCGTAACGTGGAAAGGGCTTTTCATCAAAGCCGAGAACGGTCATGCGGTACATGCGGTGGCTGACGGTCAGGTTGTCTATGCGGACTGGCTGCGCGGATTCGGCAATCTGCTGATTGTCGACCATGGTGAAGGCTACATGAGCCTCTACGGAAACAATGAAAGTTTGTTAAAACATGTCGGCGATGCGACGCAAAGTGGCGAAACCGTTGCGTCCGTCGGATCGTCCGGCGGCGCTCCGGAATCGGGTGTATATTTTGAATTGCGCCATGAAGGCAAGCCCTTTGACCCAATGAAATGGGTGGCGAAGTAGCAGCAGGCATTTAATCGAGGAAATAATGAGCAACACGTTTAGTAACCGGATGAAAGCGGCGGGACTGGTCGGCATGGGCGGGATCGCTGGGGTACTGCTAAGCCTCAATTTTTCGGCGGTCGCCGAACGGCAAAGCACCACGCTGAACCTTCCCATTGAGGAAGTCCGCATGCTGTCCGAGGTGTTCGGTCGTATCAAGAGCGATTACGTCGAGGCGGTCGACGACAAGCGCCTGATCAAGGAAGCCATCAACGGCATGTTGACGGGGCTGGATCCGCACTCCGCATTTCTCGATGCAGATGCCTACAAGGAAATGCAAACCACGACGACCGGCAAATTCGGCGGTCTGGGGATAGAAGTGGGCGTGGAAGATGGCTTTGTAAAAGTCATTTCCCCTATCGACGACACGCCGGCCTATCGGGCGGGCATCAAATCGGGCGATTTCATCATCAAGGTCGATGAAACCAGCTTGCGTGGGCTGTCGCTGACCGAGGCGGTGAAACGCATGCGCGGCGAGGCAGGAACCGAGGCCGTGTTGACGATCCTGCGGCGCGGCGAAGCCAAGGAACTGGTCTTCAACGTGAAGCGTGCCGTGATCGAGATTCAGAGCGTGCGTTCACGCACCATCGAGCCCGGTTATGCCGTGATTCGCCTTACCCAGTTTGAAGAAGCGACCGGCGAAAAGCTGGTGCGCGCGGTAAATGAGGTCTATAAGCAGAACGGCGGAAGCCTCAAGGGGTTGGTGCTGGACCTGCGAAATGATCCGGGCGGTCTGTTGAACGCTGCTGTTGCCGTGTCCGCTGCCTTTCTGCCAAAGGATGCGCTGGTGGTCTACACCGACGGTCGCGTTGAGGATGCGAAGATGCGGTTGCATGCGCGCAAGGAAAACTACCTTCGCAATCCGAATCGTGAGGACTATCTTGCGAAGTTGCCGTTGTCCATCAAGAATGTGCCCATGATCGTGCTGGTGAACAATGGCACGGCCTCGGCGTCGGAAATTGTGGCCGGCGCATTGCAGGATCACAAGCGTGCCAGCGTCATGGGTTCGCAGACATTCGGCAAGGGTTCCGTGCAGACCATCCTGCCATTGGGCAACAACAGCGCGATCAAATTGACCACCGCGCGGTACTACACACCCAATGGCCGCTCGATCCAGGCCAAGGGTATCGAGCCGGACGTCGCGGTCGATGACGGGTCGCAACGCATGGCGATGCGCGAGGCCGACCTCGATCGGCACTTGGTGGGCGAAGATGAAAAGAAAGCCGCCGACGCGCTGAAAGCCAAACTGGAGACGCTGGTGTTACCGCCGGACAAGAGTTCGAAGGCATCGCCCGTGGCCGGCCATCCGGGTTTGGACGGCAAATCTGCGGGCGCGGGTATCGAGGGTGGCACAGCAAAGGCCGCCAAGACGTCGACGCCGGCCGCTGAGCAGAAGCCCGTGGAATATTCGCCGCTCAATGGCAGTGATGGCAAGCCCATCGACTTCGTCCTTCAACAGGCGCTAAACCAGTTCAAGGGCCTGCCGGTCGCGTCAAGCCCACGTGCACTGCTTGCCAGCGCAAGTGCCGCCGCTGCAAACAACGTGCCGAAGGCAGTCGAATCCAAGAAGTGATTTCATCGAGGCACGGGGGCCCGTCGAAGCGCGGGCGTGGTGCGTGGCGGTGGCCATGAACGACAGAGACCTGCTACGTTACAGCCGGCATATCCTGCTTAACGAATTCGGCATCGAAGCCCAGCAGCGGCTGGCCGATGCGCGCGCGCTGGTCATCGGCGCGGGCGGTTTGGGGTCGGCGGCCTTGTACTACCTGGCGACGGCCGGGGTGGCGCACATCAGCATTGCCGATGGCGACACCGTCGACCTGACCAATCTGCAGCGGCAGATTATCCACCGTGAAGACACCATTGGCATGAACAAGGCCGAGTCCGCGGCGCGCAGCATGAAGGCCATCAATTCGGCGATTGCGACCGAAGTCATCGCCGAGAGATTGGCCGAGGAGGCGTTGCGGAAGCATGTCGCCCTGGCCGACGTGGTGCTGGATTGCTCCGATAACTTCTCGACCCGGCATGCCATCAATCGAGCCTGTGTCCAGTATTGCAAACCGCTGGTGTCGGGGGCCGCGATTCGTTTTGATGGCCAGATCACCAGCTTCGATCCGCGGACTGACAGCAGCCCCTGTTACCACTGCCTGTTCCCGGAGCATTCCGACGCCGAGCAGGAGCGCTGCGCGGTCATGGGGGTGTTTGCTCCCCTGGTCGGGATTATCGGGGCGATGCAGGCCGCGGAGGCAATTCGCATGTTGACTGATGTGGGCGAATCCCTGACCGGCCGCCTGCTTATGCTTGAAGCGCGGACAATGACATGGCAGACGGTGAAATTCAAACGTGATATGGCATGCGAAGTTTGTAGCCGAACGCATGCCGCGTCCACAGAGGAGTACGACTATGCGACGACCTGAGTTTTACGTGGGTGCAATCATGGTTGCCGGCGTCCTGGCGCTGGCTTTTGGCGGTGCCGGGCACGCACAGGCGCTTTGGAAATATACCGACAAGGACGGAAAGGTCACCTATTCGGACAAGGCCCCCAAGAAAGGGGAGATCGCGCAGCCGGTCAGCAACGATCCCGCGGCCAACATCATCGATGCGCCAAAAGGCCCACGCGAGGGCGACATGCAAAAACTGCAGGAATCGAAGGCCCGCACCACCGAACGAGACAATCAGCGCAAACAGCTGCGCGATGCGCTCGATGGGGCGAAGGCGGATCTGGACGCCGCCAAAGCCGCGCTGGAATCCGGTCGCGAGCCGCTATCCGATGAAGTGCAGATCGTCGTCGGCCGCTCGCCCACCGGCGCGCCAACGGGAGCCAATGCGGTCGTCCGCAAGCCTGAGTACTATGCGCGTGTGACCGCCCTGGAAGAGGCCGTCAAGAGGGCAGAAGCGAAGGTTGATATCGCCGAACGAACCTATCAGCGCGCACCCTAGCAACCGATTTCGCTTAAGTCCGACACACTGCCAGTGTGTCAGTCGTCTCGCGGCGCGACCTCTGAAAGGTGCCACCGCGGACGGATACTGAATTCGATGCCCGTCCGGCCGAGTAAACCGGGATCCGCCGCAATGCGCTGGGCGGCGGCGAATGCGATCATCGCGCCGTTATCGGTGCACAGGTCGAGTGGCGGGTAGAACACTTTTGCGCCCACTCCCGCCGCCTGGCGGCTGAGTTGTACGCGTAACCGCCGGTTCGCCCCGACGCCACCCGACACCACCAGTCTCGACAATCCGGTCGATTTCAGGGCGGACAGCGATTTTGCCACCAGCACATCTACTACGGCTGCCTCAAATCCAGCGGCAACATCGGCACGGCAGGCGTCATCAAATTTTGCGCCGCCAACAAGCTTGGATTTCAGCGTCAACACGGCGGTCTTGAGCCCGCTGAAGCTGAAATCGTGATCGCCGCTCGCCAGCATCGGGCGCGGCAAGATGAAACGCTGCGCATCGCCGCCCTCGGCCAGCTTGCTTAACGCGGGTCCGCCGGGGTAGCTCAGTCCCAGCAACGTCGCCGTCTTGTCGAATGCCTCGCCCGCCGCATCATCCACCGTCTCGCCCAGCAATCGATATTGACCGACGGCCTCTACCGCCATCAATTGCGTATGTCCGCCTGACACGAGCAGGGCGATGAAGGGGAATTCCGGACGTGGCTGGGTCAGCAGCGGCGACAGGAGATGGCCCTCAAGATGATGAATGGGAATCACCGGCCGTCGCAGGGCGGCACCCAGTCCGGCAGCCAAGCTGGCGCCTACCAGCAATGCCCCCCCGAGACCGGGCCCCTGTGTGACAGCGATGGCATCGATTTCACTGAGTGAGCGCCCGCTCTCCGTGATGGTTATCATAATCAAAGGTATCAGCCTCTGAATATGGTCACGTGATGCCAGTTCGGGCACCACCCCTCCGTACGCGGCATGCATTTCCACCTGTGAGTGAAGCTGGTGCGCCAACGCGCCCGTCTCACTGTCGTACAGGGCGACACCGGTTTCGTCGCAGGAGGTTTCCAGACCGAGAATGAGCATTTGGCGTCGCAAAAGGTGAAACGAGGTGGGAGCGTACTTGGCAAAAAGCCCGCAAGTGGTTATTATATTGGGCTCTCCGTGCTGCGGAGGGCTGTATGACAACTTCAGACCCACAGTTCCTCAGGAATTGGCTGGGCATAACTAGAAAGGTAATTTGAATGTTAGTTCGATTGAAAGAGAATGAGCCCTTTGACGTGGCATTGCGCCGCTTCAAGCGCGCCATTGAAAAGACCGGGTTGCTGACGGAACTTCGTGCCCGCGAGTTCTATGAAAAACCGACCGCCGAACGCAAACGCAAACATGCCGCCGCCGTGAAACGCCGTTTCAAGCGCCTGCGCAGCCAAATGCTGCCGCCGAAGCTTTATTAGGCAATCCGCACGTTAGGATTAATTTCAAGGCAGGTGACAATCGTCTCCTGCCTTTTTTCTTTCATGGGGCAAACTGATGACATTGCGTGAAAAGATTACCGAAGACATGAAGGCGGCCATGAAAGCGCGCGAAGCCGACAAGCTCGCCGCGATTCGCCTGCTGCAGGCGGCGCTCAAGCAGAAGGAAATCGATGAGCGTGTGGAACTCACCGACGATATGGTGCTCGCCATCATCGAAAAGATGCTGAAACAGCGCAAGGACTCGATTGAACAATACACCGCGGGCAACCGGCCTGACCTGGTTGCGAGGGAAGAATATGAGGTTGGCGTCTTGTCGGCATACATGCCGGCGCAGTTGTCGGATGACGAGGTCGAGACCATCGTCGACTCGATCATCGCCGAAACCGGCGCAACGTCCGCCAGGGACATGGGCAAGGTCATGAATGCGCTGCGGCCGAAGGTTGCCGGGCGCGCCGACATGGGCCGCCTGTCCGCGCGGGTCAAGGCCAGGCTGGGATAGTTGCTGCGCGATTTCGCCGAAACAAGCCTCGCGCCGCGGGGCTTTGTTTTTTTGCGCGCCGTATAATCAACGGACCATGATTCCGCAGGATTTCATCCAACAATTGCTGGCCCGCGTCGATATCGTCGACGTCATCGACAAGCACGTGAAGCTGAAGAAGGCGGGGCAGAATTATTCCGCCTGCTGCCCGTTTCACAACGAGAAAACCCCCAGCTTTTCCGTGTCGCCTGCCAAGCAGTTCTACCACTGCTTCGGCTGCGGGGTTCACGGCACGGCCATCTCGTTTCTGATGGAGTACTCGGGTATGGGCTTTCGCGACGCCGTCCAGGAACTGTCGGAAAGCGTTGGCATGACCATGCCGGTGGAAGCGAATCGCGAGGAATCGCTTGATCGCGCCAAGGAGGCGGCGGGTCTCGGTGAAATGATGATGGCGGCGATGAATTTCTACCGCCGTGAGTTGAAACGCACGCCAAAAGCAATCGACTATTTCAAAGGCCGTGGTGTATCGGGAGAAATAGCCGCCAAATTCGGTCTCGGTTACGCCCCCGACGATTGGCAGGGATTGAAGGGGGCCGTCGAAGATTACACCGCGTCGGTGCTGAGCGAATGCGGCCTGGTCATCGATAACGACGAGGGCAAACGCTACGATCGCTTTCGCGACCGCGTCATGTTCCCGATCTTGGACGCGCGCGGAAACGTCATCGGATTCGGTGGCCGCATCATCGGCGCGGGAGAACCAAAATACCTGAATTCGCCCGAGACGCCGCTGTTTGAAAAGGGCCGCGAGCTCTATGGCCTGTTCCAGGCGCGCCGCGCGATCCGCGATTCCCGGACGGTCATTGTCGTGGAGGGATACATGGACGTCGTGGCGCTGGCCCAGAACGGGGTCGAAAATGCCGTGGCCACGCTCGGCACGGCGACCACGCCGACGCATGTGCAAAAGCTGTTACGCATGGCCGACAACCTGGTCTTTTGCTTCGACGGCGACAAGGCGGGGCGCAAAGCGGCCTGGCGCGCCCTGGAACAATCCCTGCCGGTGGTGGTCGATGGCAAGGACGTGCGCTTTCTGTTTCTCCCGGCGGAGGACGATCCGGACACCTATGTGCGGCGCCTGGGGAAAGCGGCGTTTCTCGCCGAACTGGCGAACGCAAAGCCGTTGTCCGCGTTCCTGTTCGATGAACTCTCCTCACAAGTTGATCTCGCCAATGAAGAGGGCCGTTCGCGCTTCCTGACCTACGCCAAACCCCTGTTATCGCAAATTGCCGCGCCAGCGCTGGCGATGATGCTGCAACGAAAACTGGCGGACCTGGTCGGGCTGGGGGTCGTCGAAATACAACGGCTGATTCCGATTGCCCTCGCCAACCCGTCCGCCAGCCAATCCGAGCCGCGCGACCCCTCATCGTATCGGTCCGCCAATGAACCTGAGCGATCAAAAGGCGAACGCGGCTACGGGCGGGGCAGGTTTCGTGGTCCCAAGCCGGGCGCACCGGTGCCACGCCGCAAATCGTCTCCCGCCGGATTGGCGGCACAGATCATCGCCCGAATCCTGCTTAAACCTGGGCTCGCGGGCCGGTTCGACATTGCCGTGGACAGCGACGATTCGTCTGTGGTTGGGGTCGCCTCGCGGGTGGCGGCGTTTGTTCGCGACCACGACTTCGAGGTCACGCAGGCACAGGTCATGGAGCATTTCCGCGGCTCGGCGGACGAAGCCGAACTTGCACGCGCCGCACGGCATCCGCTGCTGACCGACATGGACACCGCGCACCCGGATTTCAACCTCGACGCTGAATTCGACGAAGCGCTGGCGCGCCTGCGCGAGGAAGAGGTGGCCGCGCAGAAGAAGCGCGATACGCTGCGCCGGGCCCTGGAAATGGGGTTAGGCTAGCCCGTTCTCGCAAACCTCCGCGGGGTCTTCTTGTCTAACAACGAATGGCTGACCAATGCTGAAACATGCCGCCGTGTGAAATTGGGCCATCGGACAGTTCGGGATTTGCCGGTACCTGACCGCGGCAGTCCAGGCTGAAGACATTACCCGGGGCTTTTGCAGCGTGCATTGGTCCGGCCTTGAAGTCTGGGCCATCCGGCCCCAAGTGCCTGAATGGCTTTCGAAAAAAGCCGGATTCGGTTAAAATATACGGTTCCCCGTGCAATAACCTTTCCGGCAGGCCGTTTTGCCCGGGTTCGTTGACCGGAATACCCCTTACCGCAATCGCAGCTTTCATCACTAGCCGCTCATCCAAGAGACGGATCAAACGACATGGCCCGCAAACCAAAAAGCGCTCGCGAACAAGACGAATTCCCCATCCCCAATTTCAAGGCGGCTCGCGATGCGAAAGTGCCGGTTGACGTTGAGGCGCAAAAGACCCGCCTGAAGAGCCTGATCATGCTCGGCAAGGAGCGCGGCTTTCTGACGTATGCGGAAATCAACGACCACCTCCCGGACGTGGTGGATGCCGAACAGATCGAGTCGATCACCTCGACGTTCAACGACATGGGCATCCAGGTCTTCGACGTCGCGCCCGATGCTGAAACGCTGCTGCTCAATGAAGCCGCGCCTGCCGCCGCCGACGACGATGACGCGGAAGAAGAAGCCGCGCAAGCGCTGTCATCGGTCGATTCCGAATTCGGCCGCACCACCGATCCGGTGCGCATGTACATGCGTGAAATGGGCTCGGTGGAACTGTTGACGCGCGAGGGTGAAATTGAAATCGCCAAGCGCATCGAGGACGGCCTGAAGCACATGATCTACGCGATCTCCTCGTGCCCGACGACCATCGAGGAAATCCTCGCGCTCGCCGACAAGGTCGAGCGCGACGAACTGCGTATCGACGAAGTCATCGACGGCCTGGTGGACCCGAACGAGGACCAGGTGTCCGAGGCCGAATTGTCCGACGAGGATCTCGAGGACGAGGAGATTGAGGAAGAGGAAGAAGACGAAGATGGCTCCATCGCCGCCGCGAACCTGGAGCAGTTGAAACAAGACTCGCTGGCGCGCTTCAACTCGATTCGCAAACTCCACAAGAAGATGCGCAAGGTACTGGCCGAAAAGGGCCATCGCTCGCGCGCTTACAAGGACTTGCAGGAGGAAATCTCCGCCGAGCTCATGCAAATCCGCTTTTCGGCCAAGCAGGTCGAAAGCCTCTGCAACGGACTGCGCGGGCTCGTCGACAAGGTACGCCGCAGCGAACGCCATATCCAGGAACTTTGCGTCAAGAATTCCGGCATGCCGCGCCCGCATTTCATCAAGTCCTTTCCGGGCAACGAAACCAATGTGAAGTGGATTGCCGAAGAGATCACCCATGGCAAGGGCTACGCTGCCGCGTTGACGAAATTCAGGCCATCGATCGTCGAGCAGCAGGAGGCACTGATCGGCCTGCAGAAAGAAGTCGGCATCCCGATCAAGGACCTGAAGGAAATCGCCCGACAGATGAGCACCGGCGAGGCCAAGGCCCGCCGCGCCAAGCGCGAAATGATCGAGGCCAACCTGCGCCTGGTGATCTCAATCGCCAAGAAATACACCAATCGCGGGCTGCAATTCCTGGACCTGATCCAGGAAGGCAATATCGGCCTGATGAAGGCCGTGGACAAGTTCGAGTATCGCCGCGGCTACAAATTCTCCACGTATGCGACCTGGTGGATCCGCCAGGCCATCACGCGCTCGATTGCCGATCAGGCGCGCACCATCCGCATCCCGGTGCACATGATCGAGACCATCAACAAGATGAACCGCATCTCGCGCCAGATCCTGCAGGAGACCGGCCAGGAGCCGGATCCGGCGACGCTCGCGCTGAAGATGGAAATGCCCGAGGACAAGATCCGCAAGATCCTCAAGATTTCCAAGGAGCCGATTTCGATGGAGACGCCGATCGGCGACGACGACGATTCGCACCTGGGCGATTTCATCGAGGACGCGG
>JBDTSU010000011.1:0-24728 GCA_039930965.1 Betaproteobacteria bacterium | reverse complement strand
AACCATCACCACGGGTGCTTTTGCCCAGGAAGCCGTCAAGACCGATTCCGCCAAAGCCAAGCAAGACGAAAGCAAGGACAACCAAACTGTCGAGACCATCACGGTCACCACTGGTACGCGCGCCGCCAAGGCGGTCGACAAGATTCCGGGTGCGATCACGGTGATTTCGAGCGAGGAAATTGTCGAGACGCTGAAGCTCACGCAGGACGCCACCGCGATCCTGGCGAGAACGGTACCCGGTTATTCGGAAGCGACGCAGCAAATGGCCAGCAACGGAGAAACGCTGCGCGGGCGCACCGCGCTTCGCTTGTTCGACGGCGTCCCGCAGACCATCCCGCTGCGCGAGGGAAACCGCACCAGCGTCTTCACGGATCTGGGCATTATCGACCGCATCGAAGTCATCAACGGGCCATCCGCATCGGAGGGTATCGGCGCGTCCGGCGGCATTATCAATTATTTGTCCAAGACACCTTCAAAAATGGGCAACGAATTTTCCCTGACATCGCAATACGAGTCGCAGGGACACACCGACAGCGGCGGCTGGAAGGTGGGTTTCATCGGCGCCCACAAGAGCGATGCCTTCGATGTGCTGGTGGCGACTTCCTCTGCCGACCGTGGCATGGAGTACGACGCGCATGGCCGCATGATCGGCATGGGGCAAAGCGGCGCGTCAAACGACTCCGAGACCAAGAATTTGTTTGCGAAACTGGGTGCCAATTTCGGGACCAATGCCGAACAGCGCGTGACGGTCACGGCGAGCCGGTTCCTGATGCGCGGCAAAGGCGACTACCTCGAGGTGGTGGGCAACCGTGCGCTCGGATTGACGGACACTTCCGTCAGGGGAAAAACACCCGGCGGGCAAACCGAGTTTAACGAATTCAATCAGAGCATCTTGACCTACACACACTCGAACCTGCTCGGTGGCGGGCTCAATATTCACCTCTACCGGGCTGACCAGCACTCGCGCTTTCTGTCCGAGTGCGGCACCACCGATTGCCTGCCGCTCAAAAGCGACAACTCGAACCTGAACCGGGGCAAACAGGATGCCCGGATTGCGCCCGTAGGTACGCTCATCGAGCAATCCGAAATTCAATCCCAGAAAAGAGGCGTCCGCACCAACTGGAGCACCGACCATCTGGCGGGGATCAATGATCTTGAATTGAATACCGGCGTCGACGTCGTGGAAGACATCGCCCAGCAAAGGCTGGCCTTGACCGACCGGCTGTGGGTACCGCCCATGAAATACAAGAGCACGGCCCCGTATGCGCAGCTCTCCTACAACGTCGGCCCGGTGACGGTGAGTGCGGGCGTGCGTCACGAAGGCGGCGAACTGAGCGTGGATAGCTACACCACCGTATGGGCCACGCGGAGCCCCTCGGTCGCAGGCCTGGGCGGCTTCGATGTGACGGGCGGCACGCTGAAGTATTCGGAGTCGCTGCCAAACGTCGGCGTAGTAGTACGTCTGCCGTTGGGCTGGTCGGCCTTCGCTTCCTACAGCAAGGGTTTTACGCTGCCAAACATCGGGATTCCGCTGCGAAACGTCAATGTCGCGGGCCGATCCGTGACCGGTCTTTACGCCGACCTGCAAGCAGTCGTCAGCGACAACAAGGAAATCGGCTTTACCTGGCGTACCAGCAATGCCTACCTGACTGCGTCAACCTACAAGTCTTATTCCGAGCTGGGTGCATCGATTGCGGGCAACGCAACCGTGGGTGATTTCGTCCTGACGCGCAAACCGGTCGAGATCAAGGGTTATGAAGTATCCGGCGAATATGCGTTCAGTAAAGCGCTGAAAGCGAATGCCCTGTACTCGCACATGAGCGGCATGACCTCCGCCACGCAGGTGGTGCCAGGGCAGCCACTGCCGCCGCTGACCATTGAACTCAATGCCAACGATATCAGCCCCAACAAACTGACGGCGTCGATAACCTGGAAGTACAACGAGGCAGGCAGCGTGCGGCTGGGTTCGTCAACCTACTTCGACCTCGATACCAATATCGGGTTACCGCAGGAAGAACGATCCAAAGGCCACACGACGTTTGATCTCAGTGTGAATTACGACCTGAAGAAGTACGGCAACGTTACCCTGGGCATCGATAATCTCACCGACAAGTACTACCTCCTGAACTTTTCCAGCCACGACTTGTTCCAGAACTTCTTTTCAGGTCGCGGCCGGAAGATAACGTTGAGTCACTCCATAAAGTTCTGATCAGGAGTTGATCACTCGATCATCCGTTTTTTTCTTGACAGGAAAGGCGGATGATTTAACGGACGGGCTCGCAAGACTGTCTGCGCGGCCGTGTTGTTGATGTGACAATGTGATATTCAGCGGCGCTTCCGCACAACCAAATGACACTGACGGTTTCCCTGGTTTGGAGTGTTTCGTTCTGCCTGATCGGCGCGACCGCCGCGGCACAGAGCATATCGCCGCTGCCGCTGTCGTCGCCTTCGCAGGAGGGTTTCTCGAACGCGAGGCTGCAGCGCCTGGGCAGCTTCATGCAAACGGTCGTCGCACCGGGTAACTATCTTGGCGCGGTGACACTGATTTCCCGTAATGGCAAGATCGTCGACTGGCGCACTTACGGGCATCGCGACCTGGCAATGAAAATGCCGATGACCCGGGATGCGATCTTCCGTATCTATTCGATGACCAAGACGATTACGTCAGTGGCAGTGCTCATCCTGATGGAGGAAGGCAAACTCGGACTCGAGGATCCGGTCGGCAAGTTCATTCCGGATTTTTCCGACATCAAGGTATTTTCCGGCGGCACCGCGGAGGAACTGCAATTGCGTCCTGCCAAAAAGCCGATCACCATCCGCCAGTTATTGACTCACACGGGCGGATTTGCCACCCGCGGCGAGAAAGACGGTGCGGCCGGAAAGTTGTTCAATCGAATCGACCTTCATCAGTTGCCGACACTGGCCGCCTACGCCGATTATGTGGCACGCCAGCCGCTTGCCACCGACCCGGGCGAACAGTTCAACTACGATGGCGTTTCTATTGAGGTCGCGAGCCACCTGGTTGAGGCCGTCTCCGGAATGTCATTCGAGGCATATCTTCACCAACGCATCCTGACGCCGCTGAAAATGAACGACACCGGCTTCAGCGTGCCGCTGGCAAAGCGCGGCCGCGTGGCCGACATGGTAACCACCACGGCGGATGGACGATTGGTGATCGCCGCGACGCACGATGCGGCGCATCCCGGAGAGCCATTGAATCCCTATCCGAGCGGGGCCGGCGGCCTCTATTCGACCGCAGGGGACTATTTGCGCTTTTGCCAGATGTTGCTGAATGGCGGTTCGCTCGATGGCGTCTCGATACTTGGGCGAAAGACCGTCGAGCTGATGATGATGAACCATCTCGCGGACGCCAGCGTGCCTGAGGGCGCGCTTGGCAAAGGGGAGGGCTTCGGCCTGGGTGGTTATGTCGTGGTCGATGTTGCGCGCCGGGGGCGCCCGGGATCGCTCGGGCAATTCGGCTGGTCGGGTGCGGGCTCGACCTACTACACGATTGATCGCGAGGAAAAGCTGATTGCGATGCTGCTGATGCAGCATCTGCCGCAAGGCTTGCCGAACGATCCGCCCAAGGTCAGCGTCCGCTTTTATAACGCTGTTTATCAGTCGCTGGTGCATTAAACCTGGAAACGGCAGTTGACCGCTCGCCGCTGTAAATGGAGGCTTGAAATGTTTGAGGTTTGTGATGTCATATTCGTTCACCTTTTGGGTGAGACCGCCACGGGCGTGAGCGCACGTTTTTTGCGGCTCCCTGGCGGTGTTGCTTCTCCTCGCAGGGTGCAGCCTTGCTCGTCGTCGCGTCTTGCCAGAAAGCCGCAAAAACGCACACTTACGCCCGTCCAACTGCCGTTTCCAGGTTAAATGAATGTGAACCAAACATGATTTTCGTCGCCGGATCGGCCAATCTCGATTTCGTCGTGCGCGCATCCCGCATTCCGCAGCCGGGCGAGACCGTGTTGGGCCGCGACTTCAAGACCTTTCCCGGGGGCAAGGGCGCCAACCAGGCAATTGCCTGCGCGCGCGCCGGCGGCGTCGAAACCGAAATGCTGCTGGCGCTGGGGGAAGATGCATTCGCGGCACCCATTGAAGCATCGCTGAAATCGGCGGGTGTGCGCATGCACACGCTGCGGGTGCCCGATCAACCGACCGGCACGGCGTTCATCTGCGTAGCGGACGATGCCGAGAACGCGATCACCGTCGCCCCGGGCGCCAACCTTTGCCTGAGCGAGGCGCATCTGCTTTCGCTGCGGGGCGCCTCGCATCTGTTGTTGCAACTGGAAATTCCGCTGCGGACGGTGAGCGCCTATGCGCGTCATGCGCGAAAGCAAGGTGTATCCGTCATGCTGAATGCCGCGCCGATGCAAGCGCTTCCGCCGGAGTTGCTTTCCCTGACGGATATGCTGGTGGTCAATGAGAGCGAATTGGCGAGCTTGGCGAACAGCCGAGCCGATATTGCCACTTGCCTCGCGGGGATCGGCGTGCCCGCGATCGTGGTGACATTGGGCGACCATGGCTGTGTGGCGCGCATTGACGGCAAGTTTTTCACGCAGCCGGCCTATCCGGTCGATCCGGTCGATACCACGGCGGCTGGAGATACCTTCTGCGGTGTTCTGGCGGCCGCGCTATCAAGGAGTCTCGACACGCAGGACGCACTGATGCAGGCCAGCGCCGCCAGTGCGCTGGCCTGTACTCGTCCTGGCGCACAAGAAAGCATCCCGACACAAGCCGAGGTTCTCGCATTCATGCGCGCCGCGCCGGCGGCCGGCGAGCACCAACATGCCTCGCTGCGACAATACGCCGGCTTACCGATTTGACCGTATGCACCCGCTGTCCAACCAACTTTCATGTCCGCAATGAACCAACACAAGTCCCCCGATGACAACGAGTCTGGCGATATGCCATCAGGCGAAAAAGCGCCGAAGGCATATACCGAAGGCCTGCCGCACACCCTCGGTCCGCACCTGCCCGTGCCGAGCCGCGTGCCGGACTGGCCCTATACCAACATCGGCATGTGGAAAAGCGATGTGCCTTCGCTGGCACAAAGCTGGCGCGACGCCTTCAAGGTCTGGCGGCGCGAACACCTGGTACGCCTTGGCTATAACGACCATCAATACCAGCGTGAAGACCTGAAGTGGTCGCAACGAAATTTTGTTCATGTGCAGATGATGGTGGAGGACCGCTATTTCTATGATCCGGTGCAGCGCCGGTACACGATCGACAAATACCTCGACGATCTCGAACGCCGCTATGGCGGCGTCGACAGCGTACTGGTCTGGTATGTGTATCCCAACATCGGCATTGACGACCGTAACCAGACCGAACTGGCATACGACCTGCCGGGCGGCATCGAGGGCCTCAAGCAAGCAGTGGCCGACTTCCATCGCCGTGGCGTGAAGGTATTCCTGCCGACCATGCCCTGGGATCACGGCACCAACGACAACAAGAAGAGCGATTGGCTGGCGGTTATCGAACTGGCCAAGGCGGTGAACGCCGATGGACTCAATGGCGATACCTACAACACCATGCCACGCGCGTTTCGCGAGGCTTCCGACGAGTTGGGCCATCCGCTGGTACTGCAGCCCGAATCCGCGTCAAACCTGCGTGAAGGGCTCATCTGGAATAACCAGAGCTGGGGCAAGGCGGCGCCGCCAGGCATCGTCCCGGCGGTCTCGAAATTGAAGTGGCTGGAATCGCGTCACATGAGCAATCTGGAGAACCGGTGGAGCCGTAACCGGACCGATGACCTGCACTACATTTTTTTCAACGGAATCGGCTACAACGCCTGGGAGAATGTGTGGGGTATCTGGAACCAGTTCACAGATCGCGATGCCGCCGCATTGAAACGCATCGCCGCCATCTACCGGCAATTTCCCGACCTGATGGTCAGTCGCGATTGGGAGCCGTATGCGCACACCCTGCAGAATGGCGTCTTTTCGAGCAAATTTCCCGGCCCGGAATGCGTGCTCTGGACCATTGTCAATCGCAACGAATTCGCTGTGGACGGAGGGCAACTGACCGTCAACCACCACGACGGCGAGACCTACTACGACCTGTGGCATGGCGTGCCGCTGCACGCGAAGATCAAGGATGGACAGGCGATCCTGTCGCCGGCGCTGGAAGCGCATGGATTCGGCGCAGTGCTGGCGGTGCAAAAGGATCGCGTTCTGCCTGGACTCGACGGCTTCCTTGGCAAAATGGTGGTATATGCCGGCGTCCCGCTGCAGGCGCTTTCGTCAAAGTGGACGTCACTGCAACAGCAGCTTGTCGAGATTGCGCCGACCAATGCCGCTGCGAGCGCGCCGGACGGCATGATGCCGATTCCGGCTGCCGAATTTGCATTCGTCGTACATGGAATCGAAATCGAAGGTTATACCGCTGCCGGCACCGGGTTTCAGTATCCCTGGGAAAGTGTGGCGCGACGATTTCACCGGCATATCATCAACATAGACGCTTTTTACATAGACCGCACACCTGTCACCAATGCCCGCTTCAAGCAATTCATCGATGCAACCGGGTACCGGCCGGAAGACGATCATCACTTCCTGAAAGACTGGATTGATGGTTCGCCACGGCCCGGCTGGGAAAACAAGCCGGTTACGTGGGTCTCGATCGAAGATGCCCGCGGGTACTGCGACTGGGCTGGCAAACGCCTGCCACGGGAATGGGAATGGCAGTATGCCGCACAGGGTACCGATGGCAGGCTGTATCCGTGGGGAAACAGCTGGAATGCCGATGCCGTGCCGCCCACCAACAAGGGACGAAATATCTTGCCGCCCGCCGATGTTGACGCGTACCCATCGGGCGCCAGCCCGTTCGGCGTGATGGATCTGGTTGGCAATGTGTGGCAGTGGACCGATGAATTCGCCGACGAGCACACACGTGCGGCGGCATTGCGGGGCGGCAGCAGCTATCAGCCGCAGGCATCCCACTGGTATTTTCCACAGGCATACCGGCTCGACCAGCACGGTAAATACCTGCTAATGGCGCCGTGCAAGGATCGCTCGGGTTGCCTTGGATTCAGGTGTGTTGTCGATGCGTAACCCGAGTGCGGCATCAACCGAATCTTCGCGTCCACGGGCGCCGCGGGTGTCGCTTGGCGGGCTGTTGGGAAAAGCGTTAGCGGCGAGTCGCCGCGGCCGGCTATCGCATTTCATCAAGGATGAGAATAGTCCTGCCATCAGGTTGTTCAGCCCGGAAGCCGTCAGCCGCAACCTTGAGGGCGACTGGTATGGCGAGCATGCTGGCAAATGGCTGTACGCTGCGGCAAAGGCGGCAAAGGCGGCAAACGGTGCGGAAGGCGGTCTGCTTGCGGCAAGTGTCCAGCGAGTGGCGGACTACCTGGTGGGCGTCCAGGATGTCGACGGGTATCTTGGAACCTACGCCCCGGAGCGGCGCTTCATGCATAAGCAAGAGCCCGGTCCGCGGACCTGGGACGGCGCGCCGGGAAAACGCACCTGGGACATCTGGAATCACAGCTGTCTCATTCTCGGATTGCTGGAGGTGCACAGGCACTTTCCCAAGGCGGAATATCTGGCCGCCGCGCGCAGGATCGGCGACCTTTGCTGGAACACCCTGGCGGCGGGGGAGATCAACATCACCGAACTCGGCGGTCATCACGGGATGTCAGCCACGGTCCTGATCGATGGTGCCGTGGAGCTCCACTTTGCGACGGGCGAGCAAAGGTACCTGAACCTCGCGAAGCTGATTTTGCAGCAGGCGGATCAGCGTCCCGAACTGGAGTTGCTGAAGAAAGCGCTGGCCGGTGCCGATGCAGCCGAAATCTCAACCGGCAAGGCTTATCAACTCTGCTGGAACATGGTCGGTCTCGCCAAGCTGCACAAGGCAACGGGCGATGCCCGTTACCTGCGTGCCGTCGAAAATATCTGGACATCCATTCGCCAACATCACCTTACGTTGGGTGGCGGGCCGTGGGGAGGCGTCGGTCTGCGCTCGCGCGAAGTATTCAATCACCATAGCGTGTTCAGTCCATTGGGTTACGTCGAGACCTGTTCGGTGCTTTCCTGGATCCAATTGAATCGCGAACTTCTCGCCATTACGGGCGAAGCCAAGTACGCAGAGGAAATCGAATGCGCGGCCTACAACGACCTGCTCGGCGCGTGCGCTGCCAACGGGGAAGACTGGTGTTATTACTCCTTTCCCAATGGCAAGCGCGTTTTCACGACCTATTGGCGATGCTGCAAGTCCAGCGGCGCCATGGCGCTTGAGGAACTGCCGGAAATTGCCTACAGCCTGAGCGAAGGGCAAGGCGTGGCCGTCAACCTGTATGGCCCGGGCCACGCAACGCTGCCCATCGCCAACGCAGGCGCGGTCGGTCTCGAGCAGATCACCAAATATCCTTTCGAGGGCAACATCCGCATCATCGTCAAGCCGGAGCATGCGGCGCATTTTTCCATCAAGCTGCGAATTCCCGCATGGGCCAACAGGGCTGAAATACAAGTGAACGGCGCCGGTTTTGAAAGTCCGGCGGTCCCGGGCACCTTCGCGGTTCTGGAGCGCGACTGGCAGTCCGGCGATGAGATCACGCTGCAGTTGCCGATGTCACCCGCGATGCACTGGAAGTCCAGTCGCAGCGTGCAGGAGTCGCGGGGGCCCGATGGCTCGCCGATCGAACAGGAAGTCATGCACGTTGGCTACATGGCGATTAAACGCGGCCCGCTGGTATTTGCCACCGGCTTGATCGATGGCTTCAAAATACAGGAAACGATTCACCTTGCTGACGGCGTGGGCGACAATTTGCTTGAATTGATCGATGCGCCGCCAGGATTCGATGGGCCGGCAATTCGACTCAACCTGGATTATCGCCCGCCCCTGGTCTTCCATCCGTACTATGAGGCCGGTGGCCGCAAAGATGGAACCTGGCGCCTGACCTGGATGCACGTGACGCCGGAGACCGCGATCGGCCCGTCAAAATGCTGACCTCACGCGGGCCCGCCGATGCCTTGGTCACTCTGCGGCAATCCCTGCGGTAGCATGGCTTTCTGTGCTTCCTGGATGAAGGCCTTTACGAGCCGAATGCGTATCGTCGAGCGCGACCAGATTATGCCGACGCGATTCGGCTCGAACGGACGCGGCAATTCAAGCTTGACCAAATGCAAGCCCTCGGGCCAGGGTCTCACCCAGTCGGGTACCAGGGAAACCCCCAATCCGCGATCAACCATGACGGCGATGGCACTTAGCGCATTGAGTTCAAAACGCTCATGCGGTGTAATGCCCGCCTCTTGCAGATAACGATCAGCCTGATGTCCTCCCCAATGATGGCGGTCATAGCGAATCAATGGTTCGGTCGCGAGCAATTCGTGAGGATCGCGGCCGGCCATACTTTTCGGCGCCAGCACCACCAGTGGTTCTTCGCGCAGCAATTGCCAGCCAATCCGTTTCGTCAGGGATAGCGGGCTCTGCATTACTATGGCGGCATCAAGTTCTCCGCTTTCGACGAGCGGGTACATCTTGAGGGATGTGCTGCGCTGGATAAATACATTGATGCGCGGAAAGCGGACTACCATCAGCGCAAGAATATCCGGCAGCATTCCGGTGAGCGCGTTGGTGCCGGCACCGAGTCGCAATTCACCCGCAACAATGTCATCGTTTGCCACGGTGTGCAGATCGGAGACATCGCGCAACAGATTGCGAGCGCGATCGAGAATACGCGCGCCCGCTTCGGTTACGCTGACGGTACGGCCGGCCCGGGCAATCAGGGGCGCGCCGAGTTCCCGCTCGAGCGTATGAATTTGCTGGGCAACTGTGGCGGGCGTGATATTCAGCAAGCGCGCGGCCGCGACCATGGAGCCATTGTCGACGACCGCCACAAAGGTGTTTAGAAACTGGGTGTCCATCGTCTCTGTTTGAAAGCAACAAAAAATGTTGTTTGAATATAACTCCAGACTGTTTCTATTTCCATTCAAATTCACAGAGTCTCGATGTCATTTACTGAGCCAGCAGATATCATCATGAGCAAGTTTCCCGTCACACCGGCAATCTCCCAGCGGAGAAAGTGAGAAATGCGGCACGATGCTTGACGGCGTTATCGTGCCAGATCAATAGCAGGGATTCCATGCGCAGCAAACTGTTCGTTCCCGGTTCACGCCCCGAATACTTTGACAAGGCTTTGTCCAGCCAGGCGGATGCCATTTCCATTGACCTGGAAGACTCGGTGGTCGAGAGTCGCAAAGGGGAGGCGCGCGTAATGGTCCGCGAGTTTTTGCGGTCCGCCGGCGTTCGTTCCACCAACAAGGTGATCATCGTGCGCGTGAATGCGATCGGCACGGCGCATTTCGACGCGGATGTCGCGGCGATAGTGCAACCCGGCCTGGCGATACTCAACTTGCCGAAGCCGGAGTCCGCAGCCGACATACAAGTTGCCGTTGCCGCGCTCGGGCGCGCGGAAGCGGCTAATGGCCTCGATCGCCGGATCGGGATCCTCGCCAACATCGAAACGCCAAAGGCGTTGCGCTGTGCGCGGGAAATTGCCTTGGCCGATGCACGCGTCGCCGGTTTGCAGCTTGGTTTTGGCGATCTGTTCGAGCCGCTGGGAATCGCGCGGCGTGATGTCCGCAACGTGCACGCCGCCATGTTCGCCATGCGGACGGCCGCCGGCGAGGCCGGTGTGTTCGCCTACGACGGGGCGTTCGCGGATGTGCAGGATGAAGCTGGCTATCGCGAGGAGGCGGAAATGGCGCGCCGCCTGGGTTACCTGGGAAAGAGTTGCATACATCCCAGCCAGATCGCCTTGGCCAACGAAGTGTTTCGGCCCAGCGATGATGAGATTGACCATGCGCGGCGGGTTATCGACGCATTTCAAGCGGCGGAGGCCAATGGTACGGGTGCCATCATGGTCGATGGCAAAATGATCGACATGCCTTTTGTCCGACGAGCAGAGGCGATCGTCGCTATCGCGAAACGTCTCCAGTTAATTCCTCATTGAACGTACCAACCGTGAATCGGAAGATGACACTGAAAGCATCAGTATTTGCGGCATGCGCCTATGCGGCCGGCGCGTTTGTCATGGCGATGACCACATGGCCATCCGATGTGCGGGCGCAGGATAAGGTGCAAAACAGGGCGCAGGAAAAATTTCTCTCGCGAACCATTACCATCGTCGTCCCGTATCCGGCGGGGGATCGAATGACAACTTTGCGAGAGCGGTGGGAAAGCGCTTGAGCGTTTTCTCTCAGCAACCGGTCGTCATCGATAACCGCCCCGGCGCGGGCGGAAGCATCGGTACGGCCATTGTCGCCAAAGCGCCGAATGATGGATATACGCTGGCGGCGGTGTCTTCCAGTTTTGTCACCAATGCCGCCATACAACCAAGACTGCCGTTCGACGACATCAAGAGTTTCAGCCCGGTGGCGACGATGGCGAGCGGTCCATTTGTCATCGCCGTAAGGAACGAGCTGCCGGTAAAATCCGCGGCTGACCTGGTGGCGCTCGCGAAAGCGCAGCCCGGCAAACTCAACTACGCCTCCTCTGGCACCGGCAGCATTAACCAGTTCGCCACCGAACTTCTCAAATCGGCGGCGGGAATCGACATCTCTCATGTGCCGTACCGCGGCATGTCGCCCGCCACCATGGATTTGATGGGCGGCCATGTGGACGTGCTCATCGCCAGCGGCCCTTCGCTGTTGCCTTCCGTCCGCGCCGGAAAGGTGCGCGGTATCGGCATCACCAGCCTGGCCGCGAGTGCGATTGCCCCCGAGCTGGTACCTGTGGCAAAGACGGTGCCGGGCTACAGTTTTGAATTGTGGTGGGGCATCCTGGCCCCGGCGGGCACCCCGCCCGCGGCGGTGAATCGACTCAATGCCGAAGTTAACAAGATCCTGGCGACCGCCGAGATGAAAGAATTCTTCTTGCGCGAGGGCGCGGAACCCGCCATCGCGTCGTCGGCGCAGTTTGCCGCGCTGATCGCCGCCGATATCGCGCGCTATCAACAGATCGCCAAACTGGCGTCCATCACGGCTGACTGACAAGCCAATACACGAAAGAAGACAGATGCCATGAACAAATTACCCAGGGGACCGCTGACGGGCGTGCGGGTTCTCGACCTCAGCGCCTACATTGCCGGACCTTACGGCTGCACGCTGCTGGCCGACATGGGCGCGGATGTGATCAAGATTGAACCGCCTACCGGCGACAATCTGCGTAAATACCCTTCGACGCTCGAGGCAGAGAGCCGTGCCTTCCTCGGCATCAACCGTAGCAAGCGTGGCCTGGTGCTCGATCTGAAAAAACCGCAAGGCCTCGAGGTGCTGGTGAAGCTGCTGGGCGAGGCGGATGTTCTGGTGCACAATTTTCGGCCGTCGGTGCCTGCTCGCCTCGGTATCGCCTACGAGCAGTTCCAGGCGACCCATCCGCGCCTGATTTATTGCGTGGTCAACGGTTACGGCGAGACCGGGCCGATGAAGGACAACGCGGGTTACGATCAGGTGCTGCAATCGATGACCGGAATCTGCAGCTTGCAGGGCAAACGCGGCGAAGTGCCGGAAATTGTCTACGGGTCGGTGGTGGATTACTACGCGGCGGCGATGGTCGCCAGCGGTGTGTCGGCGGCGTTGTTTGACCGTGAACGCAGCGGGCGTGGCCAGTATGTGGGTGTATCGCTGCTGCGCAGCGCGCTGGCCATGCAATCGGCGCGTTTCATCTGGGCCGAAGGCGAAAGCCGCGATGTCGGACGCGACATGCGTTCGGGCGGCGTCACCGGCATGCACCCTGCCCGTGAGGGCTACATCTACCTCTCCGCCAACACGCCGCATTTCTGGCAGTCCCTGTGCGAAAAAATCGGTTTGCCGGAAATGGCGACCGACCCGCGCTATGACACCTTGCGCAAACGCGCCACTCAAGCCCATGAGATCCTGCCCAGGCTGCACGCGGCGCTGCAGTCTCATTCCGCGCTGGAATGGGAAAGCATCTTCGGTGAGGATGTGCCCAGCTCGGCGGCGCGCTCGATTGGCGATATGTTCGACCATCCGCAAGTGCTGGCCGAAAATCTGGTCACCACACTGGAGCACCCGGTGGTTGGCAAATACAGGGGCTTTACCAAGTCGATCAAGTTCGGCAGCACACCGGGTCCCGCGCCGTTTGCGGCGCCCGCGATCGGCGAACATTCCACGCAGGTACTTAGTGAACACGGATTCGCGCCGGAAGAAATTGAGCAGCTGCGCGCACACGGCGTTATCGCCTGAGAAAAACGCCATGACATCGCGTATATATTCCATGTCTCGATCGAGCTGACCGGGGTGCCGGGCGGCGAATTAGCCGGCGCCTGCACGCGTTGGATATTCACGCGACGCGTCAACTCGTGGAGGATGGCCATTCGTCTGGCGTCGGCAATCAAATATGGTGAAACATCATCTATTACCGTCGTCCCGGCGCAGGCGGGGACATAGTGTCGTTTGAGCGAGAGTTGCTGGATACGCGCCTACGCGGGTGCGACGGAACTGGTGGTTGATTCACCATAATCATTGAGCTTTCCATAATTCATGACACTACCAGAGCGTAGCCTGCATCCAACAGGCAGCAATGATCGAGGGGCGATTTTGCGCGCTTTTGAGTTTGTTGCGTGCGCTCGTGTGCAGCTCGCTCAGGTCGTTGGGGCAGTAGTTGGCCAGCGCGTGTCGCTTGAGCCAGGCCCACAGATATTCGACTGGATTGAGGTCGGGGCATAGGGAGGAAGAAAGGCAATCTGGATGTGCCCGGCCAGGGAGTCCAGGTAGTCGCGCACGAGCCGGCTGCGATGCGCTTTCAAGCCCTCCCAGATCACCAGCAGGGGGTTGCTTGAGATGCGCCTTCAGCGCTTTGAGGAACTCGACGACCTCTTCTTTCTTGATGCTGCCCTCGTGCAACCTGAACAAGAAATTGGTGCGCGTGAGCCCTGCAATGACCGAGACGTGATTCCAGTTGAAGTGAAACTGAATGATGGGAGTCTGCCCCTTGAGCGCCCAAGTACGTACGCGCGTGGGACGTTCGCTGATGCCGGACTCGTCGACAAAGACGATCAGCCGGCCTTCTTGCCGGGCTTTTTTTTAAGGGTAGGCCAGGTGCGGCGTTTCCAATGGCGCACCGCGTCCTCGTTGCGCTCGATGGCGCGCTTCTCGGGCTTTTGCGCGCTAAAGCCCAAGGTACCCAGGAGCCGCCAGATTTGTGTCTGGCCAAATTTGATGCCGTACCGCCTCTGGATAACCACCCCCACGCGCTTGAGCGTCCAAAGCTCCGTACCAAAGCCGTGCTCGGTAGGCTTTTGCAAGAGGGCTCGGCGCAAGTCTTCAAGCGTGGACGGATCCAGCCGGGGCGGACGCCCCCGGGATGGCGCAGCGCGTAGTGCATCAATTCCACCTTCCTCGAGCATCGCCTTCCATGTGTACATGGTCTGTCGTGCTACGCCGACAGCAAGGGCGACTTCGGCAGGCTTCTTTCCCTTGAGTAGCAGTCGAGCCGCGCGCACTCGCTTCTTTGTCGGCTCGTCCAATCGTTTTGTGACCATGCGTCATGCCTCCAAATATCTCAATGAAGTTATAACGCATGACACGACGATTGGCTGCCATGAATTATGGAAAGAGCAATAATTGCCGGATCAATAACCTGGCCAATTCAATTCTACTTTGCGTCGCCGCCGGCTATCCTGCCAGCTGGTTGTTTTCTGCGCCGCAGCAACATTAGCAGGAAGGACTCACCATCGCTGCCGACAAGGCCTTGCGCTGTGCGGGTTCGTCGCTCTCTTGAATCCGCCGTCCGACACTGTTATCTCAATGGCAGTTTGAATGTACCGCATTGGGCCGGAATTGGCGGTCGAAGTCGAAGGCTCCTCATTGACGGCGGGTGTTGCCGCGCCGATACTGGAGATGGCGGAATGCTTCGCCTGTAAGGGGGAAGACTTGCCTTCCATGCGGGCCACGTTCCGCGCCAGAATTTCGCCGTTGCGGCGGCGTACCCTTATTGGGGCGCGCGTCGACGGCAAAGGAGACACGAGATGAAGAAACTTGCCATCCTGCTGTTGTCGCCGTTGCTCGCGGCCTGCGCCGCTGTGCCGGTGATGGAGCGATCCGACCAATTATTCCAGGACGTCCTGTTCGCCGCACCTTCCGAGCACATCAGTGCCGCCGATGTGTTTAGCCTGAGTGATGCCATGAAGAACTACCTTCATGTCGAAATTGCCGAGCAATTGCGTACCAAGGGTCCGCAGCAGGGGCTGATCGACGCGCTTTACAGCAAAAATCAGCTCAAGGTCGACTACGATTCCGCGCAGACCCGCAACGCGGCCCAGACCTTCGCCGATCGCGCCGGTAACTGCCTTTCGCTGGTCATCATGACCTCGGCGTTCGCCAAGGAACTCGGCCTGCCGGTCCGGTACCAGAGTGTATTTGTCGATGAAAGCTGGAGCCGCGCGGGCGGACTGTATTTTTCGGCCGGGCATGTGAATCTCACGGTCGGCAAGCGTTATCACGATTTCAAGACACGCGTCGATGACAATGTGATGATCACCATCGACTTCAATCCGCCGCAGGAAAACCGCAGTCATCACACTTGGGCCATCACCGAAGCGACCGTGCTGGCGATGTACATGAACAACCGCGGCGCCGAGGCGCTCGCCCGCGGGCAGCTGGACAATGCCTACTGGTGGGCCCGCGAGGCGATTCTCCAGGAACCGACATTCCCGAGTGCCTACAACACGCTGGGTGTGATCTACCGCCGCCATGGCAATCTTGTCGAGGCCGAGAACGTGTTCAGGCGCGCGCTGGTTCGCGAGCCGCTGAACCTTCAGGCAATGTCCAATCTCGCCATGGTGCTGAACGACCAGGGCCGGTTCGCGGAATCGACGGCCATTACCGTGCAACTGGAATCGCGGCAGCCTTATCCGCCGTTCTATTTCTTCAATCTGGGTCAAACCGCCATGCAGGCCGGCGATTTCAAGGCCGCCCGCGACATGTTTGCCAAGGAAGTCGACCGCGACGCCTACAATCACGAATTCCATTTCTGGCTTGCGTCGGCTTACTATCGGCTGGGCGATGTCAACCAGACGCGCAAGCACCTTGCCATCGCCATGGATTATAGCCCGACGCGCAAGCATCACGATTTATACGCCGCCAAGCTCGATCGAATGCGCGCCTACCAGTAGCCCTCGGCAGTACAATTCCCGGCTCTGCCGATTCCCAACCCGCCGGAGAGCATCCGACCATGTCACGCCGCACGCTGAATCTCGACAATGTGCTTTACCAATATGTGCTGGACCACTCGGTCCGCGAGCATCCCGCGCAGGCGGCGCTGCGCGAGGCGACGCGTACCCACGCGCATGCAACGATGCAGATATCGCCCGAGCAGGGACAGTTCATGGCCCTGCTCATCAAGCTGCTGGGGGCGCGGCGCGCCATCGAAATCGGTGTCTTCACCGGCTACAGCGCGCTGACGGTGGCGCTGGCGTTGCCCGACGACGGCACCTTGCTGGCCTTGGATATCAGCGACGAATACACCCGCATCGGCAAGCCATTCTGGGAACAGGCGCATGTTGCCCGCAAGATTGATCTTCACCTGGCGCCGGCGGTGGCGACACTCGACGCGCGCATCAAGGCGGGCGAAGCCGGCCAGTATGACTTCGCGTTTATCGATGCCGACAAGAGCAGCTACGATGCCTATTACGAACGCTGCCTCACACTGCTGCGGACCGGCGGCCTGATCGCCATCGACAACACCCTGTGGAGCGGCAAGGTCGCCGCGGCGGCCGAGGATGCCGATACCGTCGCGCTGCAGGCGCTCAACATCAAGCTGCACGGCGATGACCGCGTCGACCTGTCGCTCCTGCCAATCAGTGACGGACTGACACTGGCACGCAAACGCTGATCATCGGCAATTTTCCCATCACGGACCGTGGCGCATGATTGACGTTCTCATCATCGGCGGCGGCAATGCGGCCCTGTGCGCGGCGCTGATGGCGCGCGAGGCCGGCGCCTCGGTGCTGTTGCTGGAAGCCGCGCTGCGCGAATGGCGCGGTGGCAACTCACAACACACGCGCAACCTGCGCTGCATGCACGATGCGCCTCAGGACGTGCTGACCGATGCATATTCGAAAAGGCCCGGAAAGGCGCGCAGGTGATAGTGTAGTGCTTCACTCTTGATGCGACTAATAAAAACGATGGATTTTTCGTCGAATCAAGGCGCAAAGCACAGCAATAGCCTGCTATTGCGAGCATTTGCAACGCCGAGTCGACGGAAAAGACGCGTTTTTAAGTCGCATTTAGGGTGAAGCACTACACTAGTGTTTTCCCAGCCAGCCGCGCAGTAATTGAGCCAATCCCTGCTTCGGCCGCCGATGCTGTGTCCGCTTGTGCGCGTAGCTGTCCGCCGCCATGCGCAGGCCCGCCTGATCGATGTGGCGCAACGCGGCGGTATCGTCATCGCAAAGGCCAGCGGCTTGCGCGGCGCCCTCGGGATCGGCGAGAAACGCTTCGCGCGCATCGATGTCCGTGTACAGCCTGGCGAGGTAGGCTTCGAGCGAAATCTGGCTCATGCGACTGCCCGCATCGGCAGCGCCATGCCACGCCCGCGCCGCAGCGCGCTGCGTGCCGCCTCGAGTTGCGCGAGCAGGCAGGTAAATTGCGGATACGCGCCATCGCGTTCGAGGATGACGTCCAGCGACTGCGGCACCTGCGAGGCCAGCAATTCCAGCAATTCAAACACTTCGGCGGGCACATCATGCACGTGGTCGTCCAGCAAGCGCATGCGCGGCTTTTCCCCCAGCGCGTTCCCCGGCTCGGCAATCCATTTGCCGCCGCTCAGGTGCACCGCCTGCACGCGATACAGCGGAAGGCGCAGCATCAGTTCGGCCGGTTCCGTGCCGAAGTTGAGCGCATTGGCGTAGAGGTTTTGCAGGTCCAGCAGGAGCCCGGCGCGGGAGCCCGCGATGATGGCCGACACCCACTCGGCTTCGTCCAGCGTGCTTGCCGGCGGGTCGATCAGCGTGGCGATGTTTTCCATCAGCGGCGCGCGGCCGACGATGCGCGTGGCGCGCTCGATGTTGGCGATGGCCGCATCGATGTTGTGCGGCGTGCGCGGCGGCGCGGCCAGATGGCCGATCTCGATGCCGCCGCCACGGACGAAGGCCAAGTGTTCCGACCATGACTCGGGCTGCAGCGTATCGGTCAGGCGCGCCATATTGTCCATGCGCCGTGTCTCGGTGATGTCGCTGCCGGCGAGGCCCATGGAAACGCCGTGCAGCGTGATCGGCGTCTGTGCGGCGAGTGTGGCGAGCGCGCGCAGTTCGCGGGGCGGCGCGCGGAAGTGGTCGTCGGCAATGATCTCGAGCAGGTCGATGTGCTCGATATGCGTGAAGATGCCGGCCGCCAGTTCGCCGCGCCAGCCGATGCCGACGCGATCGATGCCGCCTGCGGAATGCCTGTCAGCCACCGCAGCCCCCGCCGCCACAGCCGCCGCCGCAACTGCTGCCGCTGCTGCACGACGACGATGACGACGAGCATGACGAGCCGCAACTGCTGCCATCGCGTGCCTTGGCCGGATAGAGTTTGTCCATGAACGGGAAACTCGCGGCGGGCAGGGCGGACAGACCAAATACGGCCGCAAGCAGCGCGGCTTCGTTGGTCTGGCCGCCGGCGCGCAAGGCCTTGGCGCGGTCCTTGAGGCGCGCGAACAGCGAGCGCAAGTCGCCCAGCATGGCGTCGCCGCGTCCGGTGGTGCGCTTGCGCCAGACCACCAGCGTGAGGACGGCGAATACCAGGGTAAGAAAAACCAGGAAGCCCACGTTGTGCCGGCCCTGCGAAAACGCGATGCTGACCTTGGTCCACGTGACCGCGACCAGTGCGCCGACGGCAATCGCCACCGGCAGGAGGCGTTTTGCGTAGACGCCGCTATCGGCGATCATGCGCTGGTCTTTAAGGACTTTTTCATAGCTTTCGCAGGCACTCTTCGCGCCGGAATCCGTGAAAATATCGTGCGCCTCGCCCTGTGTCATGTAGCGGTTGAGGATAGCCTTCTCGATCGGCCGCTTCACCATGGCAAAAGCGCCCATATTCTTGGTACTCAATGTCTTGGGCGCCACGCCTTCTGCCTTCAGCAATCCACGATCCAGCAAAGCGACGGTGGCAACGCGCAACGCCTCGCTCTCGCCGGCGCGCAGGTGGGCAATCAGGTATGGGTCGGTAAAGTTCTGCTGGGGCGGCGCACCGGCGGTTTCGCTGTTGCGAATCCACACGTGCAGGCTCCACAGGACGGCAATGCCGAGAAGCAGGTAGAACCCGAGGAAGGCGAAGCCGGTGAGTTGAAATGGATTCATGGCTTTTCCCGGAAACTATTGCAGCCGCTCGACACGGTCGCGCAACCGCCGCGTCAACTCGATGAGGCCCATCAGGGTCAGCGCCGCCTTGCCCGGCGCGAGTTGGCGGTCCTCGCGCGCCGACGATACCTCGTGCAGGGCGGCGCTCAGGCCGTCGTCGTTCATGTCCCGCACCACTCTCTCCAGCGCTTCCTTGGGCGCCCGCGCGTCCTGTCCTTCCAGGTGCAGCAGCGACGCCGCGCTGGAACGCAACGGGCCGGCGGCATCGGCGATCACCAGGGCCAGCTGCTCTTCGCGAAGGCTCAGCAGCACGTAGCGCTCGCGCAGCCGCAGTTGCAGATTGAGCAGCACCTGCTTGAGGCGGCGGATCAGTGCCTCGCGCGGCATGTCGAGATTCGCGAACGGATCGCTGCCGAGCAGGACGCGGTGGCGCGCGACGATATCCGCGAACTTGACCGCAAACGCTTCCATCGCCGTCGGCACCTCGGACTCCAGCAGGAACATCGCGTTCAGCAGCACGGCGGCGTGCGCCAGCCGCAGGGGTTCCCTCAGTCGATCGGCGCGTGCCTGGTCGAACTGCCTGAGCACCAGCAGCATGTTGACATCCGAGGTGGCGCGCAGCCGGCCTTCGGCAGCGGAACCGTACATGACAATGGCGACCAGGTCGGCCTCGAACGCGAGCCTGGCTGCGTCGACAAACGCGTTCACACCCTGTTCGACCTGCTTCGGCAATTCAACTGCGTGGGTCATGGGATCTCCCGGTCGGAAACTGCTGGATTCTGTGCAGATGATACCGATAACCGCCATCCGTGATGCGGCCAGTGCCACAGGCCGGCTGGCGCGGCACTTTGGCCGGTGTTAGAATTTCGTGTAGTAACGACTACACCAACTATCTCCCGCCCTGGCCGCGCCGGTGTTTGCAACCGACCGCAGCCGGAAACTTCATCAAGAAGTCCGTCCCGGCAGATCGCCCGCCGGGGTTTCGCGCCCTCCCTGAAAACGCCGTGACCATGAATCCAGCCCGAATCAACGCCGTGTCCCCAAAATCCTCGCCGGCGAGGCCGCGCATACCTGCGCTGGGTGGCATGATTTTGCTCGCCGCCCTGTCCGCCTGCGGCAAGACCGATGGGGGGGATGCCGCAAAAAGCGCGCCGCCGGCGCTCGGGGTCAGCATCGTCAAGGTCGCGCCGCGCCAAGTGCCGATGATTGTCGAAGCGGTCGGCCGCACCGAGGGTTCGAAGGAGGTCGAGGTGCGCTCGCGCGTGACCGGCTTCGTGCAGAAGCAACTGTTTGCCGAGGGCGAGGCGGTGCGCGCCGGGGTGCCGCTGTATCGCATTGAGCGTGCGCCGTTTGAATCAGCACTGGCACAGGCCCGGGCCACGCTGAACCAGGAGCGCGCCCGGCTGGAACAAGCACAGCGCGAAAACACGCGGCTGCAGCCGCTGGTCGCCAAACGCGCGATCAGCCAGCGCGAGGCGGACGATTCCGCGACCGGCCTGAAGCAGGCGGAAGCGGCGGTGCAATCGTCGGAGGCGCGCGTGCGTGACGCCGAGCTGAATCTTTCCTACACCGATGTCGCGGCGCCCATATCCGGCGTGACCGGCCGATCTTTGCGATCCGAGGGCAGCCTCGTCAATGCCGGCTCGGAGAACAGCCTGCTGACCACGCTCACGCAGACCGATCCGGTCTGGGTGCGCTTTTCGCTGTCGGAAAGCGAACACGCCGCCTTGCGCGGCAATACCGCCAGGCGTGCCGAGGTACGGCTGGTCATGGCGGATGACAAGGAATACCCGGCAAAGGGGCGGCTTAACTTCGCCGGCTCCAGCGTGGATAACAAGCTCGGCACCGTGCAGCTGCGAGCCGAATTTGCCAATCCGGAACTGGCGCTGCTGCCGGGACAATTCGTCCGCACCCGACTCATCGTCGGATTGCGCGAAGCGATCGTCGTGCCGCAGGGCGCGGTCGCGCAAAACGACCAGGGACGTTTCGTCTGGCTGATCGGTCCGGACGGCAAGGCGCTGCGGCGCAAGGTCGAGACCGGCGCATGGGTGGGACGCGACTGGATCATCAATGACGGGCTCAAGGCGGGCGAGGAAGTCATCATCGACAACCTGATCAAGCTCAGGCCCGGCACGCCGGTGAAAGTGGAAGCAGCCTCGATGGCGACATCAGCGGCGGCACCTGCATCGCCGGCGTCTGCTCCCGCCCCCGCGCCTGCGTCCGATCCCGCCCGGAAGAACTGAGCGGCGCGATGAATTCACGTTTCTTCATCGAGCGCCCGGTATTCGCCGGCGTCATCGCCATCATCATCGTCATCGCCGGGCTGATCTCGGCCGTGCTGCTGCCGATCGCGGTGTATCCGGAAATTGCGCCGCCGACGGTCACGGTCACCACTTCATACCCAGGCGCCAGCGCCGAGACGCTCGCCAAGACCGTCGCCGCGCCTATCGAAGAGCAGCTGTCGGGCGTCGAGAAACTGGCGTTCTTCAGCTCCAGTTCCTCGTCCAACGGCACGGTGACGATCACCGCGACCTTCGACGTCGGCACCAACGTCGACCAGGCGGTGTTCAACCTCAACAACAAGGTCCAGCTCGCGCTGCCGCGCCTGCCCGAGGACGTGCGCCGCAGCGGCGTGACCGTGCAGAAGCGCTCCAACGATATTCTCGTCGTGGTATCGCTGTTGTCGCCCGACAACCGCTTTGACACGCTCTACCTGTCCAACTACACCTCGATCAATATCGTCGATGAGCTGAAGCGCATTCCCGGCGTGGGTGACGTCAACGTGTTTGGCGGACGCGATTACTCGATGCGCATCTGGTTGAAGCCCGACAAGATGGCACAGCTCGGCATCACCACCGGCGAAGTGGCGACGGCGGTGCGCGCGCAGAACGCCCAATATGCGGCCGGCAAGATCGGCGCCGAGCCGGCCTTGCCCGGCCAGGCGATCGTCTACACCGTCACCGCCACCGGGCGCCTGATCGAGGCCGAGGAATTCGGCGAGATCGTGGTCCGCGCCGGCGGGCCGGGCGGTGTGTTGCGCCTGAAGGACATCGCCCGCATCGAACTCGGCGCACTCAACTACGACACCTCCAATACGCTCAACGGCAAGCCCAACATCGGCGCGGCGGTGTTCCTGCAATCGGGCGCCAACGCGCTTGACACCGCCAACGCGGTACGAAAGCGCATGGAAGAACTGAAGGCGGCCTTTCCCGAGGGCGTGCAGTACGCGATCCCCTTCGACACCACGCGCTTCGTCGAGTCGTCGATCCACGAGGTGGTTGTGACCATCCTGGAAGCGGCGGTACTGGTGATCCTGGTGGTGTTCATGTTCCTGCAGACGGTGCGGGCGACGCTGATTCCCATCATCGTCGTGCCGATTTCGCTGATCGGCACCTTCGCCGGGTTATGGATGGTCGGCTTCTCGATCAACACGCTGACCATGTTCGCGATGGTGCTGGCGATCGGCATCGTCGTCGACGACGCCATCGTGGTGCTGGAAAACGTCGAGCGGCTGATGCGCGACCGCAAGATGGCGGCCTTCGAGGCGGCGGTGGAGGCGATGCGCGAAGTGTCCGGCGCGGTGGTGGCCATCGTGCTGGTGTTGTGCGCGGTGTTCGTGCCGGTCGCTTTCCTGGGCGGTATCGCTGGCTCGATGTACCGGCAGTTCGCCCTGACGGTGGCGATCGCGGTGGTGATCTCGGGCTTCATGGCGTTGACCCTGACGCCTGCGCTGTGCGCGATCCTGCTCAAGACCGGCGAACACGACGCGAAGTTTTTCCGCCCGTTCAACCGCGGCTTCACCTGGTTGACCGAGCATTTCCTCAGCACCGTGGCGTTCACACTGGCGCGGAGGACCGTCGCCCTGCTGGCATTCCTCGGCGTGCTGGCGCTGGTGGTGCTGCTGTTCGTGCGCATGCCCACGAGCTTCGTGCCGCCGGAAGACCAGGGCTACCTGTTCGGCTCGGTGCAACTGCCCGATGGCGCCACCCTCGAGCGCACCGCGAGAACGACGGCGCGAATGCAAAAGCTGCTGGCCGATCATCCGGCGATCGAGAACGTGCTGGTGATCAATGGTTTCGATCTCATCGGCGGCGGCAACAAGACCAATGCGGCGACCATGTTCATTCCGCTGAGGCGCTGGGAGGAGCGCACACAGAGCGCGCAGCAGGTGGTTGGCGACATCGTGCGCAAGGGCGCCACGCTGTCGGACGGCATCGCCTTTGCCTTCAATCCGCCGACCATTCGCGGCATCGGCCAGGCCGGCGGCTTCGAGGTCTACGTGCAAAGCCGTGTCAATCCCGATCCGAAGCGCCTCGCCGAAGTGACCCAGGGCCTGATGGCCGAACTGGCCAGGCATGCTTCGCTCACCGGCATCAATTCGTTCTATCGTCCGACCACGCCGCAATTGAAAGTCGAAGTCGACCGCGAGAAATCGATCGCGCTGGGCGTGCCGGTATCGGATGTGTTCGAGGCACTGCAGGCGACGATGGGCACCCTGTACGTGAACGACTTCAACAAGTTCGGCCGCACCTATCGCGTCAATATGCAGGCCGATTCCCGATACCGCGCCAGGCCCGAGGACCTGGGCAACGTCTTCGTCCGGTCCAACACCACCGGCGAGATGATTCCGCTGAAGGCGGTGATCACCACCCGCAACCTGACCGGCCCCGAGCAACTCGAGCGCTACAACGGCTTCCTGGCGGCGAAAGTCCTCGGCGCCGGCAAACCGGGCGTCAGCTCGGGCGACGCGATACGCGCGGTCGAGCAGGTCGCGGCGGCTTACCTGCCGGAGGGCTATACGATTGCCTGGACCGGCCAGGCCTTCCAGGAAAAGCGCGCCAGCACCTCGTCCTACTATGCGTTCGGCTTCGCCATCATCATGGTGTTCCTGATCCTCGCCGCGCTCTACGAGCGCTGGCTGCTGCCGGTCTCGGTGCTGCTGGCGGTGCCGTTCGCGGTGCTGGGCGCGCTGCTGTTTGTGACCTTGCGCGGCATGGAGAACGACATCTACTTCCAGATCGGCCTGGTGGTGCTGATCGGGCTGGCCGCCAAGAACGCGATCCTGATCGTGGAGTTCGCGCAGCAGGGGCTGCTCGCCGGCATGGGCGCGAAGGAAGCGGCGCTGCAGGCCGCGCGCCTGCGCTTCCGCCCCATCGTCATGACCTCGCTCGCGTTCGTCTTCGGCGTGCTGCCGCTCGCGGTCGCGAGCGGCGCGGGCGCCGCGGCGCGCCGCGCCATCGGCACCGGCGTGGTGGGCGGCATGCTGATCGCCACCTTCGTCGCCACCCTCTTCGTGCCGCTCTTTTTCGTGCTGTTCGCGCGGCGCAACCGCCTGGGCGAGGCCGAAACGCCACCGGCGGCGCTGCGCGAGGAGGCCCGGTGAGGGCGCCCGCCGTGGCGCTGGCGCTCACCCTGTCGGGCT